>CAJQPH010000140.1 GCA_905480165.1 uncultured Flavobacteriales bacterium | reverse complement strand
AAACCAATGGTCTCGACCAATATATTAAATTGGCTGTCTGGGGGCAAGACGCCTATTTTTACTATAATGACACCGTTGAAGGTTCTTGGACTTCAGAAAAACCTCATGTCATATATGGTTATGCGCTAGTGGACTCAGCTCAAACTTTAAATATTGAGGCTGGCACCAACGTGCACCTGCATAAAAATGCACTGTTGTATATCAATAAAGGGAGTTTAAATATCAATGGATTTCTAGACAACGAAGTGGTTTTTCAAGGGGACAGACTTGAATCACTTTATGACGACGTTCCGGGTCAATACTACGGTATATACTTCAATCAAGCCAAAGCATCTACCATTGACTACGCTATAATTAAAAACGGAACCGCAGGAATCCATGTATTCTCTAGTGGAGCCGGTCCCTTAAGCTATGCTCTTACAATTAGAAACACGAAACTATTCAACCATGCAAGATATGGACTGTTTTTATATGATGGAGCTTCAGTTAAAGGTGAGAATGTTATTTCGAGCAGAAATGGATTTCATTCATTATTGGTTTTAAATGATTCCCGATTTAATTTCAATCATTGTGATTTTTTAGGTTTTGGTTCAGCACAATCTCCGGCCATAGGAATTAGAAATTATCTCAATGACCCAAATGAGACTGCAAGTATTTCTGAAGGTGTTCTTTATAACAGCATTATTTGCGGAAATCTAGAGACTGAAATAGTTCTAGATACCATTATTGATTTTCCTGGTCAACTTAATCTAGACTTTCAAAATTGTTTCATTCAATCAGAAGAAGAATATAGCGATGCTTTTTATCAAAATAATATATGGAGAATAGATCTGGACAATTCAACAGACCCTCAATTCAATTCGATATCAGATATGGATTACGGATTTTCTTCTAGCTCCATTTTAAATGCTAATGGATTTGCCACGTCGGTTACAACGGATATCTTAGGTAATTTTAGAAACAATCCTCCAGATATTGGAGCAATAGAACAGAATTAAATAAAAAAGGCGCCCAATGGACGCCTTCGATTCTAATTACTATAAGATTAAACGCTTGCGTTCATATTATCTAGAACACCCATTACACTTCTAACCGCCTCAACTGATTCAGCCAAAAGCTCTTTTTCTGCGTCATTTAATTTAAGCTCAATTATTTTTTCTATTCCATTTTTACCTAAAACTACAGGGACACCTAAATAAATATCATTTAGGTTATATTCACCTTGAAGCCAAGCACAAACTGGAAATATTCTTTTTTGATCTCGAACAATTGCTTCAACCATTTGAGCAGCAGAAGCTCCAGGAGCATACCATGCTGATGTACCTAGTAATTTTACTATTTCTCCACCACCAAACTTTGTTCGTTCGATAATTTCATTCAATTTCTCTTCCTCGATAAGCTCAGTCACGGGAATACCTCCAACTGTCGTGTATCTCGGGAGTGGCACCATGGTATCTCCATGACCACCCATTAATACCGCTTGAATGTCTTTTGGGGAAACATTTAATTCAGAAGCTAAAAAAGCTCTATATCTTGCTGTGTCTAGGACACCTGCCATACCAAACACCTTACTTGAATCGAAATTGGCACTTAAATAGGCACAATACGTCATTACATCAAGTGGATTTGAAACTACAATGATTTTCGCATTTGGAGAGTATTTTACAATATTCTCAGTTACGGATTTTACGATCCCGGCATTTGTAGCAATTAAATCATCTCTAGACATTCCTGGTTTTCTTGGAAGTCCTGATGTAATTACTACAACTTCAGAGTCTTTGGTCATTTCATAATTACTTGTTGACCCAATGGTTCTTGAATCATATAAGTTTACAGGAGAAGTCTGCCAAATATCTAAAGCTTTTCCTTCTGCAAAACCCTCTTTAATGTCAAGTAAAACGATTTCATTAGCGATTTCTCTTTGTGCTAAAACATCAGCACATGTTGCGCCTACGTTTCCTGCACCTACTACAGTTACTTTCATTTATATTATAATTAAATTACAGTTATAACCACGAAATTAACACATTTAATACAATTTCGTTTTATTTACTCTATTAATAATTTACTTTTGGAGGCAACTCGGATAAAAACGGCGCGTTATAAATCTAAATAACATTGAAAGACATTGAAAAATTAAAGGAAATTGTGAATGGTTGTCTAAACGATGACAGGCGTTCTCAAGAAGCTTTGTTTAAAATGTTTTATGGTAAAATGCTCGCAGTTTGTTCAAGGTATATCTCAGATCCTGACACAGCCCAAGAGGTTTTACAACAAGGTTTTATAAAGGTCTTTGATAAATTGGAAGTTTTTGATTTCAAGGGTTCTTTTGAAGGTTGGGTAAGAAGAATTATAGTAAATACAGCTATTGATTCTATTCGAAAATCAAAAAGGGCTCCTATTTTGAAAGATAAAGACACTGACTTCAAAATGGATTCTACGGATGAATTAGAAGAAAGTGAAACTTTAAAGCTTACTGAGCTAAAAGCCAGTATTGCGATGAAAGCAATTGAAAAACTATCACCTGGATATCGAACAGTATTTAATTTGTTTGTGATTGAAGATTATTCTCACAAGGAAATTGCAGAAATACTCAATATTAGTGAAGGGACTTCCAAATCAAATTTATCGAAGGCGAAAATGAATTTGAAGAAAATATTAACTGGTGAGTTCAGTAATTTAGAAGAATAATGAAAAAATTAGAAGATTTATTTAAATCTGCCTTAAGGGATCAAGAGCTTCCATACAACGAAGGGGCTTGGAATCAAATGAGTAAAAAATTAGATGCCCGCAGTGGTGGTTCATCAGGAAATTTAAATTGGATTCTCGGTGCTGCTGGTGTAGTAGTAGCGGTAGGTACGCTCATATACATCAATAACGATAATGGATCAAATATTCAGGAAAATAAAGAAAAAAGTATTGCGAAATTAGAAACAAAATCAATTGAAAACACGAATTCAAATGATATTGGATCTGATGAAATACTTTCTGAAAATAAGATTCAAGAGGACAATACTTCAGAGAAATCTAATAATGAAGTTAAGGTTAAAACCAAAACAACATCGAATGAAACAAATCCGGAAGAAGTAGTTCAAATCATAGAATGTTGTGATGAAAAAGTTGTTCGTCTTATTCCTCCAGTCTATCGTGAAACTACTTTGACAGAAGAACCTGAAGAAATTAATATCACTAAAGAAGTCTTAACCTTTAACGTCTTAATCGATAAATGTCTGAATGATGAATTTGTATATTCAAATGAAAATAATAAAAGCATTTGGGTAAATACACCTTCAAATACCCTTATTGAAATCCCTGGATCATCCCTATTCAAAGAGACACTTCAATCAAAAGGTGTTTACCATATTGGAGCTCTTAATGAGGCACAAGAATTCGTATCGAAGCAGTCTTTTACTGTTTTTGAAGCCAAATCAAGCCAGCTTTTGGTAGAAGATCACTTGAACTATGAAAAAGGCTTGCCACAGCTCGAAGCGAATTCGTACAGTGAAGGAGAGAATACCTGGTATGTAAATGACGAGGCAATTTCATCTAATCGTAAAGAAAATAGCTTTAACCTATTCAAAAAAGGCAGCTACAATATTAGCTTAAGCACTAAAGATCATAATGGTTGCACCTCTGTCTCGAATGTTACTTTTAACGTTGAAGAGGATTACAATTTATTAGCTGTAAACGCTTTTACGCCTAGTAGCCTTGATACAAGAAACAGGTTTTTTATACCTTTTGCTTTGACGCAAAGAGATACTCCGTTCCATATGATTGTGATTGATCCAGCAGATGGGGCAATTTTGTTTGAAACATCAACTGCCGACCAGCCTTGGGATGGTATCGATAGAAATACTGGGAAAATGGTTGATGAAAACAAATCTTATGTTTGGAAAGTGATTTTAGAACAACCTGAAAGCAACGAAAAACCAGAATATCTAGGAACTGTGGTTCGCCTATAAATAAGAAAATCAAATTCACTTTAAAGGGTCAAGTATTATCATTATTTTTGTTAAGTAAATAGTGATATATTGAGATTTCTAAATTCAAGATTAAGACCAAAACGTTTTGTTTATTTCCCTCGTTACTACAATGAAAGAAAGGAGAAATTAGACTTAAAACGAAAACTATACGCAGACGAAAATCTGAGCGAAGACGATCGGGTATCTCTAATGCGTGAAAAGCTTAAAGAAAAGCGCAACAATCAACAAATAAATCAAAATCAACTCTACAGTAAAAACACACGATCCTTGTTGCTTATTTTTATTGTTCTTGTTCTTGGCTATTTCATTATGAATGGTCTTGATGATATAGAACTGGTCATATTCAAAATGATGGATTGATATGAATGTGATTAATTTACTTTCTGAACATATTTCGAACCAAATAGCAGCTGGAGAAGTTATTCAAAGGCCATCATCTGTTGTCAAAGAACTTCTTGAAAACGCCATAGATGCGGGGGCAACAGAAATAAATATTTTTATTAAAGACGCGGGAAGAACCAATATCGTAATTCAGGATAATGGAAAAGGAATGACACCAGATGATGCCCTTTTGTCATTCAAAAGACATTCCACAAGTAAATTGAACAACGTAGAAGACCTTTTTAAAATGAAAACAAAAGGTTTTAGAGGAGAAGCCTTGGCGTCAATAGGAGCGATTTCTCAGGTAACTATGAAAACCAAGCATGAAAAAACAGACGGTAACGGTTTTCATATTGAATACGCAGGAGGAAAACTTATTCA
>CAJQPH010000139.1 GCA_905480165.1 uncultured Flavobacteriales bacterium | reverse complement strand
TGTGTTTTTATAGGTGAATGAAACTTCATTGAATGATACCTCATTTTGAAAAGAAAAGCTTTTTTTATCACTATTTGATTTGATTTCAGGCTCTACATCTAGAAATTCATTAATTCGTTGTTGCGAAGCTGCTGCTCTCTGTATTAAAGAGGTAACCCAACCAATACTAGCAAAAGGCCAAGTTAGGTTGTTTACAAAGAAGATGAACGCAACAATTCCACCTAAGGAGATCTCATTGTTGAATGACATGTTTCCTCCTAAGTAAATAGAGAGTATGGTGCTCAATCCAATAAGAAAAAGAATTGTTGGAATAAATAAGGCATTGACAAAAACCAGCTTCATGCTTTTGTTTTTATAATTGTCAGATGATTGGTTAAACTTTTTCTCGGTTGAGTTTTGTTGGCCGTAAGCTTTTATTACTCTTATGCCAGCGAAGCTTTCTTGCGCTATTGTCGAGAGCAGTGATTGTTCTTCTTGAACTTTTTTACTCAGGAAATTCATTTTCGCAGACACTTTGTAAATCAAGAAGGACATGATCGGAAGAGGAATTAAAACATAGGCCGTAAGTGATGGTGAAATTTTAATCATTTGATAAACCACCAAAGTGAATAAAACGACAAGGTTGATCGAATACATGATTCCAGGCCCCAAATACATTCGAACATGACTTACATCTTCTGAAATTCGATTCATCAGGTCTCCAGTTCTGTTTTTCTTATAAAAAGACATGTCTAGTTTTTGGTATTGGTCATAAATTTCATTTTTTAGATCAAACTCTATGTGCCTAGACATCACAATAATCGTCTGTCTCATCAAGAATAAAAAGAATCCTTTACAAAGGGATAGAAACATGTAAAACCCACCAATTTGCAACGAAACCCAAAGTGCGTCATTTACGGATTTGATTTGCACATTTTGCATTAACGAATCTATCGTTGTTTTCACATAAAGAGGCATTTGAACGCCAAAATAATTACTGACAACCGTGAAAAGAATGCCCAGTAAAAAATGCCACTTGTACTTAATAAAATATTTGTTCAGATATTGAAGTGACTTCATTTAGATTTTGTTATTTTCACATGACTTTTAACATTGTAAAATTACATATTCAATGTTACAATTGACTTTTAGATGTCGATTTAATCTTTAAAAAAATCAAAAATGAGGGTTCACTTTCTATTTAAGTTTATTTGTCTTGTTTCTATTGTTCTCATGTTCAGTGTTCAAGGATGTTCAACAGTAAATTCTTACAGTGATACGGAGGTGGAGGATTTCGAAAAAAGTCAAAAAAGACGAGAGGGAAGAGCGAGGGTTGATTCAGCATCTAAAACCCGAACTGTACCAAATCCGCGTCCCCCAAAAAGCATTATCAATGCGAATCCTAAAGGAGGTGGTTAAATTTAGGGTTTGAATAATTTTTGAATCCAATTCCTTTTTGACTGTGGTTTTATTTGCGGAACCAAAGTTTTGTCAAATTTCATATTACGATAGAGACTTTTCTCTTTCGGGTCCGATTTGAAAAACGCATCTATTGTCTTTCCAATACTGTAAGCATGTTCAATTGGATTTGTTTCATGAATAGAATCCATTTTTTGCGCAAGTTTTGAATTTGGAAAATCAGTGTTTAGGGTTTTTATAAAGGTAAGGTTCCAAAGTGTGATTAAATCCTTACCATCTCTTATTTTCAGATCATTGAGCAGGTAAAAGGTAAGTGATTTAAAGAAATTAAAGTTTTGTTTGATAAAGTTTTTATCGGAAAGAACAAGTTCATATAAACAGGCACGAGCTGCAAATGCAAGGACATGATCATAACGGTTTCCATTAAATTGATGTTTGTCCAGTTTTAATCCAGATTCTTGCTGGAAATTATTTAAGCAATGCTCATATAGTTTTAAGTCTAAAGCATTGTTTTTTTCAATGCGTTGAATGAGTTCTTCGGAAAGGTTTTCAATTTTGGGTCGACGAATGGTCATACGTTTTATTGGAATGTCTTTTTTCCACTCGATACCCATGTGTTTGGTGAAATAAGACAGAGATTCAGAAAACTGCTCGAAAATACCAACGTGGATGGGGAGAGTGTCAATGGAGTCAATAATGGATGTCAAATCCTCATTTGTTGGCCGCACAGTACTGTACATTCGGTTTCCTTTTAAAAAGTTGATGACGTAGTTTTGGGTCTGAGGACTATTTACATACTCTTCAAATGTTCTAGGTTTAGTTTTAATCAGATTAGTGAATTCGTTACGGTTATTGATGAAGTAATATTCAGATACCAATCGGTCTACTGGATGCCTTAACATCATGAATATTTTTTCGTTTTGATACTTTGATCTGTTTTTTGAAAGAAACAGGTCTCCCGAATTTGATGATTTATCACTTAAAATATGACGATAGTTATACCCAGGTTTGGTCTGCCAATATGTTTCGTTCATGGCTGAATTAATCGTAGTTCCTCCTGTTTTAGGAATATGGATAAATATAATTTCTGACATGTTTTCAAAATTACTGTTATTCAAACAGTATCTTGAGTAAATCAAAAAAAAAACATCATAAATTCAAATACTTATGATATAAAGGGTAAATTTGTAGAACAAAAAAATATAATTATGAATAAAATATCTACTATTTTAAGTACGCTTTTCGCGTTCTTTGGCTTAATAGCCGGTGCTAACGCACAATGTGCTGCAGGTGAAGTTGCAGTAACTGCTGAGGTAACTACCGATACATGGGGTTACGAATTGTATTGGGAAATTACTCCTGATGGTGATGATTGTGGTGTAAATACCATTGCATCTTTTGGTAACCCTGGTGTAGGATGTGCCGGCGGAGCTGCACAAGTTGCTGCGAATGGTGACCCTGGTGCTTATGACAATGGGGTTATGACTACAGAAGATTTGGGTTGTATGACCTCTGGAGTATGTGTAACTATTTATACTGTTGATGATTGGGGAGACGGATCTAGTGCGATTCAACTTTTTGTTGATGGTATCGCTGCCGATTTGATTAGTTGCTCAGGAGCTGGAGACACGACTAGTTTCTGTCCGACAGCACCTGCATCTTTTGATGCTTCTGCTGCTATAGGACCTGGTACTGAGTATACAATCGCTCCATTATCTCAAGTTGCTCCTATTGGAGTATCAGCTACAATTGTAAATTCTGGTACTGGTGATATTACAAATGCTACTATTACCTCAAATGTTTCTGATGGTGGAGGTACTGTTGTTTACACTGAGACAAGTGCTCCTGTAGCGACAATTGCTTCTGGTGCTACTGCTGATGTGTCTGTTGCTGGTTACACACCAACAATTGCTGATACTTATACTATTGAATATGTTGTTTCGATTACTGAGGCAGATGGTGATGCAACTAACGATGCGATTCAAACTTCTTTCGTTGTTTCTGATTCAACTTATGCAAGAGATAATGGAATTGCAGAAGGTTCTTTAGGTATTGGCTCTGGTGATCCAGGTCAATTGGGACAGTCGTTTAATGTATCTGCTTTGGATACAATGACATCTGTTTCTATGCAAATCTCGAATGCATCAGGAGATATGACTGGTCAACCGATTTCAGCAACGATTTATGATACGGACCCAGTAACGGGAGCTCCAGTAAACGTTCTTGCTACGACTGAAATGGTTATGGTAGATGCTACTCCAGATTCAATGTACACTTGTGTGATTACAAACGGATTGGAATTGGCTCCAGGAACATATGCTGTTGTAGCGAATGAAACGGATATAAATATTACCTTGGCTACAAGTACTTCTATCTTTACAGCAGGTGCTACCTGGGTAATTTTTGGAACAAATGATTGGGCAAACAGTGAGGCATATAACTTCAATGTAGCTTATTTTATACGTCCAAACTTTGGTAGTGTTGTAGAATCTACTGTTGGTTTGTCTGAAAACGGAGCAAATAGTGTTTCTATCTATCCAAACCCATCAACTGGAAACTTTAACCTTAACATGTCTGGTTTGACATCATCAACTGTTGATGTAAACATTACGGATGTTAGTGGAAAAGTTGTAATGAATACATCATTCAATACAGTGAACGGAGGATTGAACGCTCCAATCAACATTTCTAATGTTGAGGAAGGTGTTTATATCGTTAGAGTAAACGGAGATTCATCGATTGTTAGAAGAATCGTTGTATCTAATAAATAAAGAAAATACACTTTAATAGAAAGGGGCTTCGGCCCCTTTTTTTTATGAAGTTTTTTGACCTCAATTGGATCAGGGAATAATTGTTACAAGTCTTAGGTGACTTCACTGAGATTTTGCTATTTTTGTCATCGCTCGATGAACGTGTAAACAACGCTATTAGGTTTAGAAGTTAACGAACTATTTTAATAAGATGTCTTTAATAACGATGAATAACAAAATTGAATTTTTAGAGAATCCAATTATCTCGCAGATGTCCTCTATGGGTCACGATCAAATTCTTTTTTGTAGTGATAATGAAACTGGTTTAAAAGCGATCATTGCAATTCATGACACTACATTAGGTCCAGCTTTAGGAGGGACAAGAATGTGGAGATATAATAATGAGCTTGAAGCTTTAAATGATGTATTAAGACTTTCTCGTGGCATGACTTATAAAAATGCCATTTCAAATTTAGCCTTAGGAGGAGGAAAAGCAGTCATCATAGGTGATTCTAAAACCATGAAGTCGGAAGCGCTCTTCAGACGTTTCGGTAAGTTTGTTGATTCTTTGGCTGGAAATTATATTACAGCAGAAGATGTTGGTATTTCTCCTTCGGATATGGTTTGGGTAAGTAAAGAAACAAATCATGTGGTAGGACTTCCTGGAAAAAGTGGTGATCCATCACCTGTAACCGCTTACGGAACCTACATGGGGATGAAAGCTTGTACCAAGCTGAAATATGGTTCAGACGATCTTAATGGCAAGAAAATCCTGGTTCAAGGGGTAGGACATGTTGGAGAGTATTTGGTAGAGTACCTTTCCAAGGAAGGTGCTGAAATTTTTATTTCTGACATTCATCAAGATACATTGTCTAGAATTTCAAAAGAATATGGTGCGACTCAAGTTGATTTAAAAGATATGTATGATTTGGATATGGATATTTACGCACCTTGTGCCTTGGGCGGAACGCTTAATGATGAGACCATAACCCGTTTAAGATGTCAAATTGTTGCTGGTGCAGCAAATAATCAGTTAAAAGATGAAGACATTCACGGAAGGGCTTTGTTAGATAAAGAAATCCTTTACGCTCCTGATTTTGCAGTTAACGCCGGAGGAGTAATAAATTGTTTTTCTGAAGTTGAGGGCCTGTCTAGTGATTGGGCACTTCAAAAAGCGCAAGACATTTACCACACAATTTATGATATCGTTCAGCGGTCTCAAAATGAAAAGATACCCGCTCACTTAATAGCTATGAAGATGGCAGAGGAAAAGATAAATGCAGTCCACAAACCACTTTAATAAACTAAAGCGATGTTAAACAGAAGACATTTAAGAATTAAGGTGCTGCAAATGCTTTACGCCTATTACAATGACACGGAGTCTAATGATATAAAGCAAGCTGAAGAAAAGCTGTTAAACTCAGTCAATCGTATACATGATTTATATGCCTATTTACTTCTGAGCTTTCCATTATTAAAGAAAATCGCACTTCATAAACAGGAGGAAAGAAAAAAGAAACTTAGGCCGAGTAAAGAGGATTTGTATCCCAATTTAAAATTTGTTGAAAATCGAATAATAGCTCTTTTAGAGAACTCAAAAGAGCTCAATGATTTATCCTTATTAAGGAATATCAACTGGGATAATGATTCTAAAAAGGATATGTTTAGAAAGATCTTCATTGAAATAGAAAAAAGCGAATCTTTCTTTGAGCATATGAATAATGAAGAGAATGATTTTGAGTCAGATCGCGTTTTTATCATTCAATTATTTAAAACAGAAATAGCGAATTCTCCTTTGATGTATGACTTTTTTGAAGATGAGGATATTCAATGGATGGATGACATTGATTTGGCTTGTGCTATGGTCATCAAGAGCATTAAAGCATCAAGTGATAAGAAGTTCGGTATTATGCCTCTGTACAAAACCAATGACGACGAGAAGGATTTTATTTGTACGCTTTTAAAGGAAACCATAAAGCGAGATGCAGAAAATGAGAAAATGATTGAAACCATGGTTCAGAACTGGGAATTTGAACGTATTGCTAAAATGGATGTTTTACTTTTAAAAATGGCAATAACCGAACTTCAGACTTTTGAAACCATTCCTACGAAGGTTTCGATCAATGAATACATTGAAATTTCCAAGTTTTATAGTACGCCAAAGAGTAACGTTTTTATCAATGGTATTCTTGATAAATCAGTCAATTTGCTTTCAAAAGAAAATAAAATAAATAAATCGGGTAGAGGTCTAATTCAATAATTATGAGAATTCTTAGTTTATGTTTTTTGTTTTTTTCAGCGGGAGTAATAAGCTCTTGTAAAACGGATCATCTAGAAGCCGAAATCGGTCAAAAAACAACCATGAAAATCACAAAGGTTTTTGATGCTGGAGAACGGATTAAAGGGGAGAAAATAGAAGCCCGATTCGAAGTTGAAAATACAGGTCGTTATCCTTTGGTTTTTGGATCCATTAAAGGCTCTTGTTCATGTACGGTTGCAGAAAAGCCTGAGGCTCCGATTTTGCCAGGTAAAAAGGGAGTGATTAAGGCTGTTGTGGATACCGAGAAATTTGATAGTGGATATAAATTGAATAAAATAGTAACAGTAATGGCGAACACCGTTCCAAAAAACGTTGT
>CAJQPH010000138.1 GCA_905480165.1 uncultured Flavobacteriales bacterium | reverse complement strand
AAACTTGCTCCGTTTTCACTGCTGCTCACAATATTACGTGCGTTTTCGAATAGGTTTCTTCCAAGTGAAGTTTGTAATCTATTCGACTTTACTTTTTGTGGTCTTTTATTAATTTCCTCAAAATTGACCAAGTCTAGTGTGCCCTCTATAGCATTGAGCCTTATCAAGTCTCCAGATTCAATTTTAGAAATGACACCTCCATCTGAAGCTTCAGGAGTAAGGTGAATAGCCGCAGGAACTTTTCCCGAAGCACCAGACATTCTACCATCTGTAATAAGTCCAACTTTAAAACCTCTTTTTTGAAGTATAGTTAGGGAAGGAGTGAGGTTGTGCAATTCAGGCATGCCATTTTGTTTTGGTCCTTGAAACGGTACTACTGCTATAAAATCTTTGTTTAATTCATCATTCTTAAATGCCTTTATCAGGTCGCTTTGCTCATCAAAAACGATTGCTGGGGCTTCAACCATTAGATTTTCCTCATTGACAGCAGCGGTTTTAATAACGGATCTACCAAGATTTCCTTTTAAAATTTTTATACCACCATGAATAGAAAATGAATCAGTTGCTGATCTTACGACGTTTTCATTTAGAGAAACCTTAGATCCTTCGGTAAATTCAAGAACATGATTAATGATTCGCGTTTCTTGTGTATACAGATTTAAACCATGGCCAAGAATTGTAGTTACGTCTTCGTGCAAAAGGCCATTTGACAATAAACTGTTTATTACAAAGGGCATTCCTCCAGCAGCATGAAAATGATTAACATCAGCAGCGCCATTTGGATACATTCGCGTTATCAATGGAATAACTTCTGATAACTTTGACATGTCATCCCAATTAATGATTATTCCCGCGGCTTTTGCGATAGCGATTAAATGAATCGTATGATTCGTTGACCCACCTGTTGCCAATAGACCAATGATGCCATTTACAATTGATTTTTCAGTAATTATTTTTGAAATAGAAAACTCAAGTCCTTTCTTGGCGTTAATGTTGGCGATTTCTACAGCTTTTTCGTTAAGTAGCAACCTGTGTTCAGTGTCAGGATTGACAAAACTTGACCCAGGAAGCTGCATACCCATTATTTCCATGAGCATTTGATTGCTATTCGCAGTCCCATAGAAAGTGCAAGTTCCTGGAGAATGGTAAGAGTCTGACTCTCCTTTTAATAGGTCTTCTCTAGAAATCTTCCCTTCAGCAAAGTCTCTTCTAATTTGTGCCTTTTCATCATTACTAATCCCAGTTGGCATAGGACCTCCTGGAACAAAAACAACAGGCAGGTGTCCGAATTTTAATGTTCCCATCATTAATCCTGGTACTATTTTATCACAAATTCCTAAACAAAGTACAGCATCAAAAACATTATGAGAAAGTGAGATAGATGTACTTAATGCAATTACATCTCTTGAAAACAAGGACAGTTCCATGCCGTCTTTTCCCTGAGTAACCCCATCACACATAGCAGGAACACCTCCTGCAACTTGAAGTACGGAATTGTGTTTTTTTGCATATTCTCTTAATTGAGTAGGATAGTTTTCGTAAACCTTGTGTGCTGATAACATATCATTATATGCAGTAACCAATCCTAAGTTTTTACTTTCTGAACCCGAAAGCTGTTCTTTGTCAGAATGATCACATCCTGCAAAGGCATGTGCGAGATTCCCACAGCTTAAATTAGAGCGATAAACCCCCTCTTCGAACATCTTTTCAACATCTTGAAGATAAGCCTTCCGAGATGGAAGACTTCTTTTGATGATTTGTTGGGTTACCTCTTTAATTATAGAATTCATAGCTATGCGTTGTGTGCGTAATAAACGGTATTTAGTTTTGGAATGAAATGATGGATAGGGTAGCCCTTTTCAATTGATTTTTCAAAAACAACACCTTTGTTTTGACCATTAAACATAAGAAAAACGTTTTGACAATCGTTTATAAACGATTTGTTCAGTGTAATTCTTTGAATCGGTTCCGATGGGGCACTGGTATTGGAAAGATCTGCATGTGTCTCTTGAGAAGCGATGACAGACATTGGGTCATTAGGAAAGATTGAGGCCGTGTGTCCATCATCCCCCATGCCTAAAATCAATACATCAGCTTGTGTAAAAAGCTTGTAATGATTTTTAGCTATTAAAAGGTTTTGCTCATAATCATCTTCAAATAACATTCCAATAAGATTGGCTTTTGATGCTTGGTTTTGGATCAATGTATCTCTTATCATTTTTTCATTACACAATGGACTTTCTTTATCGACAAAACGTTCATCAACCAAGCCAATGTGTACTTTATCCCACGCAATTTCTTGAAGCGACAATTTATGATACATTTTTCTTGGTGTGTTGCCTCCAGAGAGAAGTATTTTTGCTTCTCCCTTGGTTTTTATGCATTCATTAACAATAGAAACAATCTTTTCTATCAACTCGTTTTCCAAGTTATTCATGTTGTCATATTGTTGTATCATTTTTTCCATGATTTTGTTACCCATGACTCTTTTTCTTCTAAAACACTATCTCCTGGACCCCATGACCCCGCCTCGTATAGAATGTTTTTAACATTCATATTTTTCCAATTATTGGTTATTGATTCGATCCAGGTCCAAGCAGCAACCAGTTCGTCCTGACTCATAAACAGGGTTTGGTTTCCTCTAATCACATCAACAATTAATCTTTCATACGCTTCAGGAAATCGTTCTTCAAAGGAATCTACATAGTCTAGTTTTAGTGCAATAGGTTTGTAGCGGTATCCTCCTGGCCCAGGTATTTTCGTCATTTGTACAAGCTCTATACGCTCTTCAGGCTGTAATCGAATAATTAGCTTATTATTATTGATCTTTTCTTTTGATGGAAAGATATTGTGTCTTACTTCTTTAAAATTGATTACAATTTCCGAATATCTTTTTTTCATTCTTTTACCAGTGCGTAAATAGAATGGTACATTTTTCCACCTCCAGTTGTCAACATAAGCTTTCAAGGCAACAAAAGTTTCTGTTTTGGATTCATACTTCTCAATGTCTTCCAAATATGAACTTACTTTGCCCCCCTCTATATTCCCTCGAGTATATTGACCTTTAACACTATCCGTATGAATTGATTTTTTATTGAACAGGCGCAAGGATCGGAGAATTTTTAATTTTTCATTTCGAACCTCATGTGCTTCTAATTCAAACGGGGGTTCCATGGCAACAAGACATAATAATTGTAGAAGGTGGTTTTGAACCATGTCTAAAAGCGCTCCGCTTTGATCGTAATAACCAGCTCTTTTTTCAACGCCAAGGCTTTCAGAAACTGTTATTTGTACGCTTTCAATGTTTTCGGCGTTCCATGCTCTCTCAAACAAATTATTCGCAAATCTCAAAACCATTAAATTTTGAACAGTTTCCTTTCCTAAATAATGATCGATTCTGTATATCTGATTTTCATCAAATGTTCGGGTGATTTCATTATTTATTGATATTGAGGACTCAAGGCTATGCCCAAGCGGTTTTTCCAAAACAACCTTACTGCTCTTATTTACCAATCCGGAATCTTTTAATGCCTGAGAAATTGGTCCAAAAGCAGATGATGGTGTAGAAAAGTAATAGATGTTTTGATAATCATTAAATGGTGCTAAAAATGTATTTAAATTTCCATAACCTTCAAGACTATTACTCTCTGCTACGACAATCGATACTTTACTGATGAAAGTCTTTAATTCATTTTCATTTATTTTATTACCATCAACACTTGTTTTGATAAATGATACCAATTGTTTGTTGAAATCATTTTCTATACCTTTTTTACGAGTGACTGCCACGATATTATATTCGCATAACAGTTGATTGTCCACATATCTATGATACAGAGCGGGAAATATTTTTCTTAGCGCTAAATCTCCAGTTCCTCCAAAAACAATTAGATTGAAGTTGTTAAATTTTTCTGTATGTTTTATGTTTCTAGCCATTACTTCTTAACTGTTTTTATTGATTTCACTTTTAAAAGTGTTCGGAACAGAGTTGTCAATGATTTACACCTTATGTTTTTCAAGTTACAAAACTCTTCTTTATCTTAACACATCCTGAATGTGTCAAAAATACACTAAGATTTAATTAAATTCAACATTTTTTATACTTTTAATAACTTTTAAATGTTGAAACTACTTGTCAAGATGTTCCGATCTAGGATTTTATTTGTGATTCTTTTCACTTTTGTCATACCGTATGAGTCAAATTCTCAAACTTATGTTTTTGCGGAACTGACGGGTTCTCCTAATTTGAACACTAACGGTTGGAATCTAAATGGGAATTCCTATGTTGGAGATACACCAGGTGACACAGATAATTTTGTAGATGAGCTGATATTGACTAATGCATGGAATACCCAAAGCGGTGGTGTATTTTATTCTACTCCAATTGATCCATCTACTTGTTCAAATTGGACCGTTGAATTTGAATATAGGATTTGGGGTGGTTCAGCCGCAGATGGCATCGCTTTTTGTTTCTTAGATGTTCCTCCAACAGGTTTTGTTTCTGGTGGGGGATGTGGAATTCCTGGTTCAGCCAATGGGTTGAAAGTTATTTTGGATACGTGGAACAATTGCGGCGGTCCAAATCCAGAATTGCAAATTTATTCTGGGGCTGGATATTTTGAATGTGCTCCAGGGATCGTTAAATTGGATAATTCTACTGGAAACCTTGGTTTTGTTAGAAGTAATAGTTATCAACCAGTCCGAATCACATACAACAATGGAAACGTTACTTTATTTGTAAACAACGTTCAATACTTAAATGCCAATTTTCCCATTTCATTTGCAGGTTACATGGGTTTTACGGCTTCAACGGGAGGGGCAAACGATCAACATTCTGTTAAAAATGTAATCATATATACTGATCAAGCATCATCCGAAGCGGGTAGTAATATGTCATATTGCACAGGGGACTCTACTCAAATAGGAACTGCTGCCAACCCAAATTTTGTTTATGAAATGGGGAAATTGGCATTTAAGTATTGAACGTTGTTTACAAATAAAGTAACGTTTCCATTGTTGT
>CAJQPH010000137.1 GCA_905480165.1 uncultured Flavobacteriales bacterium | reverse complement strand
TTCCGGCTTACCAACCCTGCAGGGAATATGCAAAGTGCATGGTCTGCATCAAAAGCATTTTTTATCTGATTCCGAACAGACACATTGTTTTTACCATGTTTATTGACTCCAATAAATAAATCTTTAAGGTTCTCTACATTCATGAGTAAATCGTTAACAATGAATTTTATATCTGGACGATGATTCGTAATCGCTGAAATGAATGCTATCCCATCCATGCCTCCCAGTGGGTGATTCATTACCAAAATAACGGGGCCTGTTTTCGGAATTTGATGTAAATCATTTATTTCAACTTCAATATTGAAATATGTCATAACCTCATCACAGAATTCAATGTTTTTTTTGTCTTTATGTTCATTTAAGAACGCGTTAATTTCTTCTTGATGAAGGATACGTTTGAGATAATTAATAACAAAGTTTGGGAGCCATCTAAGTAATCTTGGATTTTTACTCTGTATTAAACGAGAGATATCGATGAACTTGTCCTGCTCCATGCGTCGAAGATATTTATTATTTTCACTTGAATAAATTCAATGTTTAAGATTTATTCCATGGCTAAATGTTAGTATGTAAAATCTAAGGTTAAGCCATCAAATGCCATAAATACATTGTCAGGTAAGTCGTTTTCAATTTCATCATGTTTTCCAAAGAGATGAGAAATATGGGTTAAATAGGCACGTTTCGGATTCATTTCTTTTATAAAATCAAGAGCTTCATCCAGATTAAAGTGCGACATATGTGGCTCTTTTCGTAAGGCATTAATAATTATAGTATTACTTCCTTTTATTTTTTGTTTTTCTGATGCTGATATGGTTTTAGCGTCCGTTATATAGGTAATATCACCAATTCGAAAGCCAAAAACAGGAAGCTTATAATGAAGTACTTCGATGGGCTGTATTTCGATTCCTTCATCAATTTGAAATTTGCTATTTTCAAAAATCGTGAGCTTTACATTCGGTACGCCTGGGTATTTATTTTTGGAAAATATGTAATGATATTCCCTCAAGAGAGCTTCTTTTACTCTTTCTGACGCATAGACGTTCATTTCTCTTTTCTCCAAAAAATTAAAGGGTCTGATGTCATCAAGTCCCGCTATGTGATCTTTGTGTTCATGAGTGAAGATTACTGATTTTAAGGACTTAACGTTTTCGCGAAGCATTTGAGTTCTAAAATCAGGTCCAGAATCTACGACATGGTTTTCGCCGTTTATGTTAATTAAAACAGCGGTCCTTGTTCTTTTATCTTTTAGATTATATGATTGACAAACCTCGCAATCACAAGCTATAACAGGAACGCCCTGAGAGGTTCCAGATCCAAGAATAGTTAGCTTACCTGTCATGCCTCTTGATGAAATTCAAATATTTTATGCTTTTTGTTATTTCTGAGATAAGAATTAATAATTGACTTCACATCTCGGTCTTCTTTTTTTAACAAGAGTATATCACTGAGCTGATCCATACTTTTCGTATAATATTGATAGGGTGCATAACCATAACCCTGATAAACTCCGTCCTTAATTAGAACAATGCTTTTTTCATTTCGTTCACGGCCTTTTGCCATGATCATAAAGCTTCTTCCATTGTATTGTAATGTTTCAATGTAAGATTCTATTCTTGAATTATAATCTGCTGGTTTTTCCTTTCCAATACAGGCTCCGTTGCATTCATCAATTTCATATTGAAAACAAGAGGTTTTAGAATTATACAACCCACAGTACTTTTGGCAAAGTGAGTGCACCTCAACCAAATGTCTTAAGTAAGAGACACCTTCTTTTTTTGTACTGAAGTGTATCAATGGAATACTTTCATTTTTACCAAGAGAATTAATACTCAATTCTATATATCCTTCTTTGTTTGCTTGGTCGAACAGCCCAAATGGAAACCTACTTTTCCTTAGCTTTCTATTAAATTTTGGTTGATGCTCTTTGATGAGTTCTGATTCAAATAATAAAGCAATCAATTCAGAACCGGTAAGTTCATACTCAATTCTTGATATTTCTTCAATCATACGAGTGCCTTTCACCGACTTGTTATTTCTTAAATGTTGCTCAACCCGATTTTTAATATGAATGCTTTTTCCTACATATATGATTTGGTTAAATTCATTGAAAAACTTATAGATCCCTGTTTTATTTGGAATGGAATCAACCGTATTAATGTCAAGGTTAGGGTGAACCGATTTTGGGTTAAGTTCCTCTTTTATAAAAGCCAATAGCTGTGTTTTGTCTTTTTTATAAAGTATGTCAAACAGCTTGGTTGTAGCAAGAGCATCCCCACCGGCTCTGTGACGATTTTCAATTTTTATACCAATTTCTCTACTGAGTTTACCTAGACTGTAAGATTCGTGACCAGGAATAATTTGCCTTGAAGAAATTACGGTGCAAACGTGAGGTTTCCGAAAATCATATCCCAGTGTTTTGAATTCAGATCGAAACATGCCATAATCAAAAGAAACATTGTGAGCAACAAAAATACAGTCTTCAAAGAACTCAATAACATCCTTAGCAACTTCATAAAATTTAGGTGCATTTTTTACATGGTTATTGGTGATTCCAGTAAGACGAACAATGAATTCAGGGATGTCTTGTTCCGGGTTAACAAGCGTTGAATATTCGTCTATTATTTCATTCCCATCGTATTTGTACATAGCAAGCTCAGTTATTTTTGAGCTTTTCGGACTTCCTCCTGTGGTTTCAACATCTACGATCACAAAATTCATTAATTAAAGTTATTTAAAAATTCAATCTAATCATAGAATCATTTTGATATTATATTGGATTCATAAATGTCAATCCATTGCTTACACGACATTTTATTCATAAGCGTTTTGATCAGTTCAAATGGGATTTCATCTGTCTTTTTAAATCTTATACATGATTTACCCATATCTAATTTTCTTTTGCAATGCTTCGGATATTCAATTATAAACCAATCGAGGGTTGTTTTGTCGGCATAAATACCCATATGGTATAAAGCAATAAAGTTTTTTTGATTAGCAATGCTTATAAAGGGTAAAGGAGTTTTTGGATTAACATGATATCCATTAGGGTAAATAGAGTGAGGCACTACATACGAGATCATTCCATATTGAAATGATTCCTCAAATCCTTCAGGAATATTTGTGCGGATGATTTCTCTTAATGTGTTAAAAACAACTGTGCGCTCAGCAGGAATATTTTTAAGGTAATCTTCTATTTCTTTTTTTACCGTCATTTAATTCTTTTAGGATAAACCAATAGGGCTTCCTTTAAAACTTCTAAAGATTTTATTAAACTTTCTTTATTCAGAACATAAGCAATTCTCGCTTCTTGTATTCCTAAATTTTTACTTGAATAAAAACCATTTGCAGGAGCCATCATTACGGTCTGTCCTTCGTATGAATAATCTTCCAATAACCATTGGCAAAATTCTTCTGCATTCTCAACGGGAAATCTAGCTACACAATAAAAAGCACCTTTGGGTTTAGGGCAAAACACTCCTGGAATCGAATTAAGACCATCTACCATGATGTTTCTTCTTTCGACGTATTCTTTTTGGACCTCATCAAAATAGGACTGAGGAGTATCTAAAGCTGCTTCTGCGGCAATTTGATCAACAGTTGGAGGTGACAATCTTGCTTGTCCGAATTTGAGGGCAGCAGACATTACATCTTTATTTTTCGAGACAAGAGCCCCGATTCGAGATCCACACATAGAATATCTCTTTGAAACGGAGTCGATCATAATGACGTTATTGTCAAGTCCATCTAACTGCATTACTGAAATGGCTTTGGTTCCATCATAACAAAACTCCCGATATACCTCATCAGCAAATAAAAACAAGTCATGTTTTAAAACAATTTCTCTGAGTTTAAGTAGCTCCTCTTCAGAGTAAACATAGCCAGTTGGGTTTCCTGGATTGCAGATTACAATTGCTTTCGTTTTGCCCGAAATTTTTCGTTCTATTTCTTCAATAGGAGGAAGGGCAAATCCATTTTCAATATTCGCAGAAACCGGAACAACATTAAGGCCTGCACTTGTTGCAAATCCATTGTAATTCGCATAAAAAGGTTCAGGAATAATAATTTCATCTTCAGGCTCGCAGGCGGTCATTAGTCCAAAAAGTAACGCTTCTGATCCACCAGTAGTAATTAGTATGTCATCAGAAGTGACGTGTATACCTTGAGCCGAATATTTTTTTGCCAATTTCACCCTGTAAGATTCAAACCCTGCAGAATGGCTGTATTCAATGACTTTTAAATCAATATTTTTTATGGCATCAATGGCCATCTTTGGAGATTCAATGTCTGGTTGTCCTATATTTAAATGATAAACGTGTCTACCTGCCTTTTTTGCTTTCTCCGCGTAGGGAACAAGCTTTCTAATCGGAGATTCAGGCATGGTGGTCGCTTTGCGAGAGATCTTAGGCATATCTTTTTTTTTGACAAATTTAATTATTCTTCTTTTCATGAAGAAAGATAATATCGATGCATTTTTATTATTGCGTCACTTTGTCCAAGATCTTTAAAGGTTTATCCCATTTTGTTAGTTTAGGGTTTAAGAAGTCCCAAAAGAAAAGGCTCACTATAACGCCAATTACTGAGCCAGCAACAATATCCTGAAGAAAATGCTGACTCAAGTATACACGGGTGTAGGCAAAGAATATGGCTGCGATTATAAATGCAATTTGAAGTAAATATTGCTTTTGATAGTGAAAGGATAATATTGTAAACAAAACAAAACATGTAGTAGCGTGACCAGAAGGAAACGAATGTTCAGTATGGTAAGTAAAGTCAGAGATTACACGGAATGAATCGTCGTTTTTAAGATAGAAGTAAGGCCGTTTATATTCTGAAAAAAAGGTGTGCTTCAGTAATTGAGTAATACCGGAAGCGACCAGAAAAGAGACGATTAAGATAATTGCAGTTTTAATACGAATAAATAGAAATACGATAAAAGCCAAACACATAAATAAACCATCTCCGACATGTGTGAACCAAACCATGAGATGATCCAAAAAAGGACTTCGAATGGCTGTTAACTTTTTATGCAACTCCAATTTATCTTCTAAAAGAATGAACCCAGTACATATAACCCAGAGGGTCCTAAGTGAATTGATATATATTGAAGTCATATCAGTTCTTTGTGATTGGTTTCCGATTGCTTGCCTTCTCTAATCATAATGGTAAATAATACAGCATCATAGGCGAAGTGAGCAGCAATACAAAACCATATTCCAAAGGAATCAAGTCCATAGGAAATCAAAAGTATGAATGGCAATACGATTAAGCCGTAAACTGAAAACCTAAGATTAAAAGGATTGAGATACCCATGTAATGCCACAAAAAGAATGGATGTAAATATTACACCAGTAAAAGATTGAATTCCTTGACGAAATAAAAGCTCTTCACCAACTCCAGCACATAAAGAAAGAAACAAGTCATCAGTTACTGTAAGTTTCATGTTATGAACAAGCTTGTTTACTTTTACAGGGACCTTGTCAAAATAAGGAGCTTTCATGAATAGGTAGGCGATAAATGCATAGAAAACACCAAATTGAATGCCGTACACAATGGGAATAATTTCGAAATCGTGTATAGATATAAACGCTATAAAAGAGAGATCATTGAAATAATATTGTAAGTAAAAACCTGGAAGAGGGAATAAAAGCAAGGTTATCCAACCAAACAAAATGATTTGATTTCTCATAAAATGCTTAAATGCGTTTAAATATTTGGTAGATCCCTTTTTTCACTCTAAATTAGTAGCCATAACGCTAAATAATACGCCTATAGACCAAATTTACTTTTAATAGTTGAAATAACAACGAAAACATAAGTAATGGTACTCTCTAATTTAGGTGATAGCGAACTCATCACGTCATACATTAATGGTAACGAAAAAGCATTTGAAACGCTTTTATTGCGGCACAAAGATCGCATATACAGATACATCTATTCTAAACTGAAAGATGGTCAGCTTTCTAATGATGTCTTTCAAGACACATTTGTAAAAGTAGTCAACACAATAAAGCTCGGCAATTACAATGAAGAGGGTAAGTTTTTACCTTGGTGTATGAGAATTGCTCATAACTTGGTAATTGATCATTTTCGCAGACAGAAAAAGATGCGAACGATATCTGAGACGAGTCAATTTGATCCTACTTATTCGATCTTCCAAAAGATTGACTCTGGAGAAAAGAATTATATAGAAACCAAAACGCAGGAAGAGCTTGAGACACAAATGGTGTCTCTAATTGATCATCTTCCTGAAGTTCAAAAAGAGATCATTCTGTTAAGAATTTTTCAAAACATGTCCTTTAAAGAAATTGCTGAACAAAAAGACATTAGTATAAATACGGCACTAGGAAGAATGCGCTATGCATTAATCAACATGCGTAAGCTCATCGACAAGCACAATCTTGTTATTGATTTCTAATTATTAATACTTGTTTTTTATAGCTTTTCTTAACAAGCTATATTGATTCAATTAAGTATCTTTGAACTTCAATTTTACAATATGTTTGATAATTTAAGTGAAAAGTTTGAACGTGCATTTAAGGTTTTAAAAGGTCACGGTCAAATTACAGAAATAAATATAGCCGAATCTCTCAAAGAGGTGAGAAGAGCATTGCTTGATGCGGATGTCAATTTTAAGACGGCTAAAAACTTCACCAATACCATTAAGGAAAAAGCTTTAGGACGTGATGTCCTTAAATCAGTTTCTCCTGGACAGTTGATGATTAAAATCTGTCATGAAGAATTGATAAAGCTCATGGGAGGAAATGAAGTTTCTATAAACTTGGATTCAAATCCTTCTATTATTTTAATGTCTGGACTTCAGGGTTCTGGTAAAACGACTTTTACAGGTAAACTTGGTAACTATCTGACAAAGAAAAAAAATAAAAAAGTTCTTCTTGTGGCATGTGATGTTTATCGTCCTGCTGCCATAGATCAGCTACATGTATTAGGTGAACAGCTAGACATAGAGGTCTTCTCCAATAAGGAGGAAAAGAATCCTATAAACATTGCAAGTGAAGCCATTAAAAAGGCAAAAGCAGAGGCCTTTAATGTGGTTATTGTGGATACCGCTGGACGATTGGCTGTAGATGATGTGATGATGGATGAAATTGAGAATTTGAAAAAATCAATCCAACCTTCAGAAACTTTATTTGTTGTAGATTCGATGACTGGTCAAGATGCTGTTAATACAGCTAAGACATTCAACGAACGAATTGATTTTGATGGTGTAGTACTGACAAAACTTGACGGTGATACAAGAGGAGGAGCTGCATTAACCATTAAGGAAGTAGTCAACAAGCCAATAAAATTTGTAGGGGTTGGAGAAAAGATGGATGCGCTAGATGTTTTCTATCCTTCGAGGATGGCCGACAGAATTCTTGGAATGGGTGATGTGGTTTCACTTGTAGAAAAAGCCCAAGAGCAATTTGATGAGCAAGAAGCGAAAATGCTTCAAAGAAAGATTTTAAAGAATCAATTTGTCTTTAATGATTTCCTTTCTCAACTGGAGCAAATCAAAAAAATGGGTAACGTAAAGGATTTAATGGGTATGATTCCTGGAGTGGGTAAGGCCATGAAGGGTGCAGACATACCGGACGATGCATTTAAAGGAATTGAAGCAATTATTCATTCTATGACTGCAGAGGAAAGATCGAGTCCTGGTGTTTTAAATTCTTCCCGTAGAAGCCGTATAGCAAAGGGGAGTGGCACATCTGTTCAAGAGGTGAATAAGTTGATTAAGCAGTTCGAGGAGATGCGTAAAATGATGAAAATGATGAGTAACCCTAGGGCCATGTCGGGAATGATGAGTCAAATGAAAAATATGCGTGGAGGTATGCCCGTATTGTAATTATTATGGAAGAACAATTCGATTTTTACCCTAAAAAACCCACCTTACCAAAGAAAGAAAATAAATCTGGTTGGAGTATGACTTTGTTGTCATTGCTTCTTTTTGTGGCCTCTTTTATGATTCTTTTTTCCGATCGCATTCAGTTCTTGGTTTTCTTAATAGTCGTTTTATTCATTCATGAAATGGGACACTTTCTTTTTATGAAATTGTTCAATTATAGAAATGTCAAAATGATGTTTGTTCCTTTAATGGGAGCCTTTGTTCAAGGAGTGAAGAAGATTTACTCTCAAAAGGAGAGCTTCTTTGTTATTTTAGGAGGTCCAGTGCCAGGTATATTGTTAGGGATTATTGGCAGTATTTTTGCTATTCATTATGAGATGGAATGGTTACTTGAACTCAGCGGAATATTTATGATTTTAAACATGATTAATTTATTGCCACTGGATCCACTTGATGGAGGACAGCTTTTTAGATTATTGGTAAAATATGATCACGATTTGTTTCTTATGATTTTCTCACTGGTTTCTTCACTGGTTTTAATATCAGCTGGTTTTTTTGCGGATTCTTGGCCATTAATGCTTTTTGGTTTTTTGATGTCCTTTCGGGTGAGGTCTATTCAAAAAAAATATATTATTCGAAAGGAATTTACACGCGGAAATATAAATTATAGAGTCCCATATGAAGACTTAAGTAACAAGGAATATTCTATGATTCGTAATATTGTTTTAGATTACAATCCTGCCCTGAAAAAATACAATGAGCTTTCTGGTAGCTCTAATGATTTATTGGTAGCCGAAAATGTGAATTCAGTTTTGGAAACGCCTCTCATAATGGATTCTTCAGTTTTATTTAAAATCGGAGTAATATTGACTTGGATTGTATGTCTATGCTCTCCAATTCTTTTGTTTGTTTTCTTTGGAGAATCACTGAAATGGTATTTTAATTGATTTAAATGAGATTCTATATTTCAGTATTTTTTTGTTTCTTTTTCATTTCACACAGTTTTCAGCAGTGTGAGCGGGTTCTACTTAAGGGCAAGTTGATTGACAGTTTGAGACCTCAATCTTTTTATAATTTAATGGTAGTTAATAGAACAACGGGTAAAGGTGTTTTTGGGCAACCCAATGGTAATTTTAGCGCCTATGTTTCAAACGGGGACCAAATTGTTTTATCCATTAAAGGTTATCCTAAGTTTAATTATACCATTCTCGGAGATTCTAATTGTCAATTTTTAGTCTTTGAAAATATTGAAAGGCTTCCTCAAGAACTAGAAGAGGTAGTGATTCGCCCCCTAAAAACATTAAATCAGATCAAAGAAGAAAGAGCTGAATTGGCCATGCGTGATACCCGAATGGTATCAGGAATAAGTGCTTTTGAATCTCCAATAACAGCATTGTATCAAGCTTTTTCTAGAAAGGAAAAGAACAAAAGATGGATTGCAGAACAAGAATATAAAGACGATCAGATTCGTATTGTGAAGGAGCTTCTGGCTTTGTATGCGGTTTATGATATTATTGATCTAGATACTGTTGAGTTTGACGCATTCATAGCATTTTTGAATATCAATGAAAACTTCCTTAAAACCGCAAGTGAAATGGAACTCGTATTATTTGTTAAAGACAAATACGAGCATTTTCTAATGTTGCGTTAACTAGGATTGTAGTCTTTCTGTTCTATTCCAAACACTTGTCTTACTCCCTTTGAGGTACTTAAAAAAACCAATAAATAGGGCAGCATTCATTGATACAAAATGGGTGAGATATCTAAAGGGTTTAATGTGTAAGCCCAGGTTTATTAATAATAAATCAAGTCCTACTATTCCAAATAAAATTGAATAGCCAATTGCGAGACTCAAGTTTAAGGTCGATTCTTCATATGTAAAAAACAGGGTAAGGCCGGTTAACAAAATAAAGAAGGGGCTCAACCAACGTAGGATTTTGTGAGATAAAAATATAAACGTCAATCGATTAAATTTGAAAAGCACATTTGAAAAGTACGATAGGTTTTGAAAATTCCCTGCAGATATTCTCGTTTTTCTAAAAAATTCAGCCTTAAGGTTATTACTTACATCCTCGTATACTATAGCATCTGGTTCATTTAAACAAGAGTACCCATTTTCGAGAACTTTCATGTTCAGGAAAAAATCATCAACCAAGAAGTTGTTGGGAATCTTTGTGTAGAGATTCTTTCGCATCGCAAAGCAGCCACCAAAAGGACCCATCATTGAACCCCACAGTTTCCCTTCGGCATATTTTAGTTTTCCTTCTACAGAGATATAGGTTTTTTCAGGAATTGAAATACCAGTTGTTTTCATTCCGAAATTTTTCATATTGCTATCAACAAGCCCTACTTTAGGATCAGAGAAATGTTTTAAAAGAGCATTGATGGTGTTTTCCGTAAATATAACATTCGAATCAGTGAGTATTAAAATTTCTCCAATCGCGTCTTCAATTAGTGAATTGATAATTGTGATTTTCCCACTTCTTTCTGAAAATCTTACGTGTTTCAGTGTGATGTCTGACTTGGTGTATTTTTGAATAATTTCATCTGTTTTATCAGTGCATTTGTCAGTGCCAATCAATATCTCAATATGTTCTTTTGGATAGTTTGACAATAAAACGCTCTTGATTTTTGATTCGATTACGAGCTCCTCATTATGGGCTGCAATAAGTATCGATACTGTTGGCGTTACTATAGACTGTGTGGTTTCTTTTTCTTTTATCCTTTTAGCTAATGTAATGGTGACGAAAGGGTATATAACATAGGTGTATATGACCGGAGTAATAAAGGACCATAATAATATGTTAAGTGTTAGAGACAAGATATAGTTATAGTTTAAGCGAAGTAATTAACTTTTTAGAAACAACATCAGTTGAGAATTCTTTTTGAATAAACTCTTGACCTGCCAATCCGATTTGTTTACATAAGTTTTCATCAATTAAAAGTAGGGAAAGTTTTTCTATGAATTCATTCTTACTATTGCAAACAGGTATGATGTTAGGGAGGTTTAAACCTTCTGAAGCTTTTTTACTGAGCACACAAGGAACACCAAGCGACATGGCTTCTAATACTTTCATTTTCACTCCCGACCCAGAAAGAATAGGAGCGATAAAAATCCCATAAGAAGAAATAAAATCCATTGAGGAATCTACAAAGCCATGAAGACGAATCTTCGGTTTTTCTGAGAGATGAGATATTTCTTGTGAAAAACTTCCAGCGATTTCAAGGTTCATTTCTGGGAATTTATTAATGAGCTCCTCATGCACATTATCCACATACCATGAAATCCCTTCTTTATTTGGCATCCAATTGAATGCACCTAAAAAGCACAATGAGTTTTTAGCACCAGTATACTTTTTCATAGACGGCATAGACACTGGGATGTATTTACAATCATTCTCCGTGTTTTTCGTAAATATAGACTGATCCATTTCTGAAATGGACAGGGTTAGATTTATCTTTTTTAAAAAATCAAATTCAAATGTTTTTAATCTTTTGGATAGATGTTTTAAGTACCATTTTTTAAATGGATTTGATTCTCTTTTTGATAAGTCTTCCCAAATTGTATGTTCTATGTTATGAGCTCTGTATATAAGCTTAGCCTTGGTTAATTTCTTGATTTCATCTACATATGCTCCGGCAAAAAGACTTTCAAAAACGATAACATCAAATTTATTTTTAGAGATTAAAGATGTAACAAGCGTGATGACACTCTTTTTTTTAAATCTAGAAATATTGTATGATTGCTTGTTAAACAGATGAATAAGCGCAGCTATGGCATGTATTCGTGTTGATATTTGGGTACTCATAAAATCAATACTGCTCACAAGATCAGAAGGTATTGAGTTCTTGTCAAAGGGATGCTTTTCTGTGGCGAATGAAAGATAAGTAATGGAGGCGTTAGGGTAGGTAAATGAAAAATCACGAAGCATTCTATCCATGGCATGACATCCACCGTCTACAATAGGATATGGTGGTTTATGACTAATAAATAACACTTTCATGCTGTCTTTTTTGTTTTAAAAAAAGTATTCCAGTTTTCTTTTGCAAATAATTTAGAATCTCTTGCTGCTGCACGCGTTAGTATTAAAGCAATAGGAGTGAAAATAATACAAGACATCCACATTCCAAAGAAAGGACTGATGACTTGTGAGTCGGCAAGGTTTTCTCCTGTAGTTATAATTGAAAAATACAAGATGAAAATAACAGCAGCAATGACAACAGGAGCTCCGAATCCTCCCTTTTTAATAATGGAGCCAAGAGATGCTCCGATAAAAAACAGAATTACAAGCGTAACGGAGAGCGCGAATTTTCTATGAAATTCAATCCAATAGTTGTTTTCATCTTTTTCTATAGTTCCTAGAAATTTAATTTGATTCTCGAGGTTTTTATTTTTACTTCGAAGCTTGGTAATGAGCTGTTTGTGTATTTTGTTTTTATCTTCTGTATTAATGTCACTGATTTTAAAACACTGTAATTCCTTGGATTGAACTGAATCTTTCAGATCTTCAATTTGAGAGATTCTAAAAATGGCCTGGTCTCGTTTGTTGACTTTTAAATAAGCCTTATTCATTTTTTTCCTTTTCTCGGATAATGAATCCATTGCTTTTTTGATTTGAAAGACATTCAGCATTTCGTATTTGTCCTTAAAAATATCATTGTCACTTCTATTCAAGGTAAATCCTGAGACATTAATTTTATACGTGGCTTTGTCAAAGCGAGATACTCGTGATGCTCTATTCATGTGGATTTTATTCAGCATTTTCCCATTGGGCAGAAAAACCGGGTTTTGTATGTCTAGTTCTTCGAAAATAGTTCCCTTGATCAATTCGAAAAACAAGTACAGGGAGTTACTCGATTTATAGATCTTTATTTGCTCCGCTTTGATGGTTTTTAGCT
>CAJQPH010000136.1 GCA_905480165.1 uncultured Flavobacteriales bacterium | reverse complement strand
ATTCTGTTCAACAAAAAAACAAAAACATGAACGATACAATACCTAAAGTCACTGGGATTGGGGGGATATTTTTCCGATCTAAGAACCCGAATAAAACAAAAGAATGGTACGGCGAGAACTTAGGTTTAGCGGTAAACGAATATGGCTCACCATTTGAGTTCAGAAACGCTCATAACCCTGATGAAATCAACTATTTAAATTGGTCACCATTTGATGAAAATACAAATTACTTCGATCCATCAACAAAGGAATTCATGATTAATTACCGTGTACAAAACATCGAAGGATTGGTGAAAAAATTAAAAGGAAATGGTGTTCAAGTATTGGATGAAATTGAAGCATACGACTACGGTAAATTTGTACACATTATGGATCTTGAAGGAAATAAAATTGAACTTTGGGAGCCAATTGACTCAGTATTGACCCAAATCGGATCTGAAACCACAAAATAGAGCGTCTGCGAATTACGAAAACCATTTTTATTTCTCAGAATAGAGCTATCAAGTTGGATAAATCACGTTTCTATTACTAAACAGAAATTAATTTTTAAAATCTCCAAATAGCTAATACATTTGTACACTAATTATTTAAAAAATACATAGCATGCAACTGTGGAACAAATTAAATAAGGAGGAGCTTGAAGCACAACTTCGCGATATCGGACATCGTTATGTTACCATTTCCTTCTATCAATATGCCAAAATCGGTAACCCTCAATTATTTCGAGATCACCTCTTTTTGATGTGGTCAAAACTAGAAGTTGTTGGGAGAACCTATGTCGCAACTGAAGGTATTAATGCACAAATCGCTGTACCTACAAAATCATTAATTGAGTTTCGTGAAAATTTATACGAAATAGATTTTCTAAATGGCATACGACTAAATTACGCTGTAGACGATGCTGAGGCTGAATTTCCTTTTCTCAAGCTTAAAATAAAAGTGAGAAATAAAATTCTCGCCGATGGTTTAAATGACGAAACTTTTGATGTTACCAACAAGGGCAAACATTTAAACGCCAAAGAATTCAATGAATTGACCAATGCTTCCGATACGCTACTGATTGATTTTAGAAATCATTATGAATCAGAAGTCGGCTATTTTAAAGGCGCCATTCGCCCAGATGTTGACACGTTTAGAGACTCTTTACCCCACATCCAAGAAACAATACTAAAAGGCAAGAAGGATAAAAATATTGTCATGTATTGTACCGGAGGGATACGATGTGAAAAAGCATCGGCTTATTTCAAGCACAAAGGATTTAAAAATGTTCACCAATTGGAAGGAGGTATCATCAAATATGCGAATGATACCAAGAGCGATGGAATAGAAAACAAATTTGTCGGTAAAAACTTTGTTTTTGATGAAAGACGAGGAGAACGAATTACCGAAGATATTGTATCTGTTTGTCATCAATGTGGAAATCCGGCAGATACTCACACAAACTGCCTTAACAATGCTTGTCACTTGCTCTTTATACAGTGTGATTCGTGCAAAAAATCTTTAGAAAACTGTTGTTCCGAAGCTTGCCAACAAGTGTTCAATTTACCTGAAGAAGATCAAAAAGAATTGCGCAAAGGCATCGAGAACAGCAATCAAATATTTAAAAAAGGACGTTCCGAGCATTTAAAGTATAAAAGCAATAAATAAAACTCATATATTTGGTCCGAATTCAAAATAATAAATAGGTGATTTTAGCAATTGACTGGACTGTAACGCCTGAGCTTATTGAAGGCTGGAGAACCCCAAATTGGTATGGATTGTTATTCGTAACTGGTCTTATTATTGGATACTTCGTTGTAAAACGCATGTTTAAAAAAGAAGGGATAGGTGAAGAAGCTCTTGATAAACTTGTAATGTACATGATCGTTGGCACCATCGTGGGTGCTAGATTAGGACATGTTTTCTTTTACGGCCCCTATTTTGACGAAACCATAAATGGAAGACTCGTCGAAGGATATTTTTCACACCCTCTAAATATTTTAAAGGTTTGGGAAGGCGGATTGGCAAGTCACGGAGCAGCACTTATGATACTTATTGGACTTTACTTGTTTTCAAAAAAAACAGTGCAAAAACCTTTCCTGTGGATTTTAGATCGAATTTCGGCACCTGTTGCGATTGGCGCCACCTTTATTCGTTTAGGCAATTTGGTGAACCACGAAATTGTAGGACATCCTACTGATTTACCTTGGGCATTTAAATTTCATAATTACTGGAATTCAACTATAAAGATGTATGATGCAACACCAAGGCACCCTGCCCAACTTTACGAAGCCTTCTGCTATCTTATTGCTTTTGGAGTATTGATGTTCCTATTCTGGAAAAAAGATGCATGGAAAAAACCAGGATTGATGTTTGGAAGCTTTTTAATTTTAATATTTGGTGCAAGATTTATTGTTGAGTTTTTTAAAGTTGGACAAACGGCAAGAGACGAGGTGTTATTTATAAATACAGGGCAGATGCTTAGTATTCCTTTTGTATTAATTGGGGTATATTTAATTTATAATGCATTATCCAAAAAGCGAGATAATAGTGATAATAAAAAAGAACCCTTAGTGTAATTTAGACATTTAGTAAAAAATTAGAAATTCATTTCTATATTTGTTAAGTAAAAATTGAATAAGATGGCCATTAAAACAAAACCGAAAAAGTCTACTTCATCCATAAAGAACAAGTTCTCAAAAGATACCTATGTAAAATGGTATAAAGACATGCTTTTAATCCGAAAGTTTGAAGAGAAGACTGGTCAGCTCTATATCCAACAAAAATTTGGAGGATTTTGTCATTTATATATTGGACAAGAAGCCATTGTTGTAGGTACAGCAAGTGCCTGCGAGTCTGGAGACAAACACATGACTGCCTATCGAGATCATGCCCATCCAATCGCTTTAGGTACTGACCCTAGAGTGTTAATGGCAGAACTGTATGGTAGAAAAACCGGATGCTCTAAAGGGAAAGGTGGTTCAATGCACTTTTTTGATAAATCAAAAAATTTCATGGGCGGACACGGAATTGTAGGTGCTCAAATTGCAATGGGCGCCGGAGTTGGTTTTGCGGAGCAATACATGGGCACCAAAAACGTTGCCTTTGTTTCTATGGGGGACGGAGCCGTTCGTCAAGGAGCCCTTCATGAAACTTTCAATATGGCAATGATGTGGAAGCTACCCGTAATTTTCATCATTGAGAATAACAATTATGCGATGGGCACCTCTGTTCAAAGAACAACAAACGTAACTGATTTATCAAAAATTGGACTTTCTTATGACATGCCTTCAAAGGTAGTAAATGGCATGAAACCTGAAGACGTTCACAATGCCATTGAAGAAGCTTGTAAAAGAGCAAGAAATGAGGGTGGCCCTACCCTATTGGACATCAGAACATATAGATACAAAGGGCATTCAATGTCTGACCCTCAAAAGTACCGAACAAAAGACGAGGTTTCAGATTGGATAGAGCAAGACCCTATATTACACGTGCTTAATATCATAAAAGAAAATAAGTGGTTAAAAGAAAAAGAAATTGAAGATATCAATAACTGGGTAAAAAATGAGGTTGCAGAGTCTGTTAAATTTGCAGAAGAATCTCCATACCCAGACGCTGAAGAACTGTATGAAGATGTATATGTTCAGAAGGATTATCCCTACATCAAAGAATATTAATTTAATTAAGAAATTACAATGGCGGAAATTGTATACATGCCTAAACTAAGTGACACCATGACTGAAGGTGTTGTGGCTATTTGGAATAAAAAAGTTGGTGAAGAAGTTAAAGAAGGAGAAATTCTAGCTGAAATTGAAACAGATAAAGCCACTATGGAATTTGAGTCTTTTTATGATGGCATTTTATTGCATATTGGCGTTGAAGTTGGAAAAACCGCACCTGTTAATTCCGTTTTGGCCGTGATTGGTGAAAAAGGAGAGGACATTGAAGAAATTCTTAAAAATGCGACTGCTACAGAAGAAGCACCCGTTGAAAAAGATGAAGCGCCAACACCACAAGCGATACCTCAACCAGCTGCACCTGTTCAGGTCGAAAAACCAGCAATTCAATCCACTGCCGCTGTAACAGATTCAAACGACAGAGTTCTTGCCTCTCCCTTAGCAAAAAAGTTAGCTATGGATAAAGGGATTGACCTAAATGCCATTCAAGGATCTGGTGAAAATGGTAGAGTGATTAAAAGGGATATCGATCACTACATTCCCTTTACCCCTGCAGCTAATTCTTTTAATAAGGCTCCTGTTGGAAAAGAGTCTTTCCGAGATGAAACCGTCAGCCAAATGCGGAAAACCATCGCCAAACGACTTGCCGATAGTAAATTTACGGCTCCTCACTTCTATTTGACCTTAGAGATAGATATGGACAACGCCGTATCCTCTAGAAAAGTAATGAACGCCAAAGAAGGTGTTAAAGTATCATTTAATGATATGGTAATTAAAGCTGTAGCTTTTGCTTTAAGTCAACATCCCAATGTAAATAGTTCATGGATGGGAGACTTCATAAGAAGGAATGACCACGTACATATTGGAGTTGCGGTGGCTGTTGAAGACGGCTTACTCGTTCCCGTCATCAAATTTGCGGATACCAAAGGATTACTTGAAATTTCTTCTGATGTGAAAGGATTCGCTCAAAAAGCGAAAGATAAAAAACTACAACCAAGTGATTGGGAAGGAAATACATTTACAATTTCCAATCTTGGAATGTTTGGAATTGATACTTTTACGGCGATTGTTAATCCCCCAGATAGCTGCATATTGGCTGTAGGTGGAATCAAAGAAGCGGCTGTTGTAAAAAATGGGAATCTACAAGCAGGCCACGTAATGAAAGTAACCTTGTCATGCGACCATAGAGTCGTAGATGGTGCTACTGGAGCCGCATTTTTACAAACTTTTAAGAACGCCTTAGAAAATCCGTTTTCTATGCTTCTCTAGTTAGCTACAATTGAGCCATTTATTCTATTAAATATTTGAAAAATATAGTATATTAGCATAGTTAGAATCTCTAACCGCTAAACTATATTTATGATAAAATACTCTAACTGTCACAAGTTGGCTTTAATGGCCATTATCACTTTTTTTTGTTTCAATATCTTTTCACAAGCAACCATTAGGGTTACCGTAGTATCTGTTCAAACCGGAAACAACGAAGATTGTGATGGGATTTTTCTAGGTGAAAGTGATTTTGTCTGGGAATATACAGCCACGGACAATACCATTGGATATACGAATAACAACCCAACCCTTTTTGGGGTATATGATTTCAATTATACAAATATTGACAATAATAATGGACCCTACAACTCAACGGTAAATGCCTTGTTTTTTGACCGAACTTATGTATGTCCAGACGATGTGCCCACATCGATTAACCTCGGATGGGAAGCATACGAGAACGATGAGGCAACAGATTACTCAATTCTTGGAATTACTCAAGGAGAAACGGGCATTCAAAATGTAAGTATGCCTGTACCCGGAGCAAGCGGGACCTTAAACTATAACTTTAGTGCCAGTTCTGGAGGAGGATGCAGTCAAACATATACCATTTACCTTTCCGTTGAAAGAATCGACTTCTCTCCTACAGTGATCATTTTACCAGACAATATTTGTGACGCATTAGATGTTAATATAAATACCACTTATAATATAGCTCTTTGCTCCAGCAATTCACTAGAAAACAATGAACCAAGGGGTGGTGATGTGGACAACAATTCTTCATCTTCATGGTTTAAATTTATAGCACCTGCTAGTGGCGAAGTGGAAATCACTACGGACCTTGGTGGAACTGAAATTGGAACTTATTTTCAGCTTTACCATTCTGCTGATGGCGGAGGATGTAATGCGGGACTGCAACCCATTACACTCGGGTTGATTAAAGACAAATTTGAATACCTTTCTCATATTGAATTTTCTGATGGGACTGATTTTTTAGGTATTGATCCAGAGGCCCAGCTTTCATTTGATGCTTGTGATCCGTTTCCTTTAATTAGCTATACGAAATTGATTGCGGGAGAAGTATATTACGTTCAGCTAACAACAGATAACAACAATGAATCTGGAAACGTCGAATTGCGTGTTAACGATTTAGGAGGAAGCCCAGCCTCTGGAGATGACATACCTTGCTTAAGCTCAAACGTTATTGTTGGAACGTCAGCAATATCATCTCTGTCTGGAGATACCCCATCTACAACAATTGATTTTGGATGTGCTTTTGATGGTGGTAATGACGCAGCAGAAACAGGAACTCCACATGGCAACAATAACCCTACAAACTACCATGCTTATGACTATGATCATCCGGCATTCAATAACCCTGTAATGAATGAAAGTATTTGGCTCAACTTTACTGCACCCAATAGTGGGCGTATCGTATTTGAGGCAGATTATCAAAGTGTTTTGTACGGAGAGAATAATGCGCTTTTTGGATATGACAAAAGATTTGCTCCTGGTATTCCATCCGATTTTTCTTGTGCAAACCTTGAGTATATGAATCAAGACGAGGGTGGAGTTAATGGATTTTTTGGTGGAGATGAGAGTGCAGTGATTTCAACTCAATGTCTAGAGCCAGGTTATAATTATTATGGAATGATTGACCCATCGGACAACTTGACCCCCTTGTCTACACAAGAAATTTACGGTTGGGTTCATGACCCCAGTATCGCAGACCCTTCATTTAACTCCCCTGGAAATGATATACTTTGCTTGACCTTACAAGATACACTTTATGAAGTTCCTGTTATTTTATCTGGAACCAATCCAACTTTTCAAGCTGTTTCAGGAAGCAATGTATTGGCTTGTAAAGAATATTTAGCTGGAGAACCCAATGCTACACTTGATCAAGCAAATAGAGCAGATCAAACGGTTTGGCATTATTTCACAGCTCCGGCCTCTGGAGCAGTAGAAATTAGTATTCGTGCATATGTAGGAATGGATACGGTTCGATACAATATCTACGAGTTATTAAATGGAACAGATTGTTATGGCGGATTACAACCCGCTACTTATACCGAAGATGGAACCCAAAACACTTCAATCATTACTCCCGTAATTACCGGATCTGCGGGATATGAAGGAAACCAAGAGTCATCATGCTGTATGGAACCCGGAACACTATATGCCATACAAATAGACGGAGGTTCTCCGGGTGACGAAGGACAATATATCATTGAGTATATTCAAGAAGTAGAAAGTGATGCAGGTCAACCTGAAGTAACACTTGCTAACGGAAATAACATTCAAATTACAGATTTGGATACTGCCTTTATTTGTTTTGGAGATGAATATACTCCAGCTGTTATGCTTGACGGGATTGGTGAATCAACAGCAAGCTTCCCTTCATGTTTAGATAGTGGGTTTGTAATTCATGATTTAGAAACTCTCCCATCTCCTATCGCAAATAATGCGTTTGAAACTTGAATTATAGATTTCATTCAAGGGCCAGGAACTTTTACAAATGATTCTGATGGAACAGGAACTTCTGGAAACCCGTTATTTAATGCTGTTTATTACATATCTGCTGCTGCAGATCTGCCATTAGGATGGGGACAATTTTTATGCAATACATCGACAGCAGGTCCTGGTATGCCCATTGTATATTTAGAAGAGCTTAATCCTGCATATGCCTATGACAATGCTACCTGTACGGTTACTTTTATTGCCAACGGTGGATTAAATGGTTTTTATGGACTACCTTATAACTTTACGATTACAGGACCTTCAGGTAATGTTTTAGAAACTGGACAAATTGACCCTGGAGCTGCATATACCTACCTTGCTCCTATTGCAGGATTTTACACCGTTGACATTACAGATGGCGCATGTTCCACAAGCTTTACCTATGACGCATCAAATTGTAATAACCCTTGCGAACCAGTCACAAATAACATTAATACAGAAATCTGTGATGGATCATCAATCCTCCTAGAAGGAACAGAGCAAACAGAAGAAGGTACATACACCGATTTATTTATCACATCTGCTGGGTGCGATAGTACTGTGATTACTACTTTAACCATTCTGCCAAACGAAGAAACAAGTTTTGAATATACCATATGTGAGGGAAGTTCAATACAAGTTGGTTCTTCAAGTTACAACGTGGAAGGTGTTTATGTGGATACTTTACAAAATACAAATGGCTGTGACAGTATCGTAAACTCGGTTCTATTTATATTACCTGAAATAACTGCAAGTGACGAAGCGACAATATGCATGGGCGGTTCATTTGATTATAATGGAACCCTACTTTCTGAAGAAGGAGTTTACACGGAAACCTTTACTACGCCGACGGGATGCGATTCCACAGTATATTTATCTCTATTTGTCACAGAACCACCATATGGTTATGAAGCGAAAACGATTTGTATCGATTCGCTGTTTATATTCGGAGGGAATGAACTCACTGAATCAGGTATTTACTTTGACACCATACAATCTGCAAATGGTTGTGATTCAATTGTACGTCTCGAACTTTCTGTAATTGACTGTTCTCTTGATTTGCAAATCAGTAATATTTTAACTCCGAATAATGATGGAAAAAATGACACTTGGAAGGTCAATGACCCTCCTCAGATTATGGGTTGCCAAGTCAAGATATTTAACCGTTGGGGAGAGGTCGTTTATGAATCGACAGATTACAATAACGATTGGGGAGGTACCAAAAACGGTGAGGAACTACCCGATGGGGTTTACTTCTATTCAATTACCTGTACGGGTGTAGAATACACAGGATCCATTAATTTATTAAGATTTAAAAAATAAGAAACCATGAAAAGAATCATCTCTATTTGTATTTGCTTTGTTTCACTGGTTTCCTACAGCCAGCAAACACCACAACGTAATGTTTACGGTTATAATAAATATTCTATTAACCCTGCCTATGCTGGAGCCACAGGTTGTACTGAAATTAATTTCTCTCATCTTAACCAATGGGTTAAGGTGGAAGGTGCACCACTGACCAGCTTGTTCAGTGCCAATGGCCGAATCGGAAAATCCTTAGGTGTAGGAGGCCAAGTAGTTGTCGATCAAATTGGAATGATTCAACAAGTTTCGGGACTCGCTTCTCTATCGTACGGACTCACATTTGCAAGTGAGCATCACCTAAGAGTTGGAACCTCATTTGGTTATAATCAATACCGAGTTGATCCAACAACAGCGATTGCATTTGACCCCGATGATCCCATTGTAAATGGCGGAGTTCAATCAAGTGGAACAATAAACCTAGAACTTGGGATCCTGTATGCATGGAAAAATTTAGAACTCAGTGTAGGATCAAAGCAATTTATACAATCTACCTCGAATATGCCAATTGCAGGAGTTGATGGCTATGGGCTTAAAAGACATTTGAATTCTCTAATCTCATACAACTTAAATATTGGAGACAAATGGCGCCTTACCCCTTCACTATTTACAAAAGGAACCAATAACGGTTATCAGCTCGATATGAATGCAGATGCCTGCTACAAAGACTTTATTTATGGAGGATTGGGTTATCGAACATCAGTTGGTATTATCGGACGCTTAGGGATTCAAATTCAAGACCTGTTCTTTGTGGGCTATGCCTATGAAGCACCAATGAGTAACATCGCTTCTTACAGCTCCGGGTCCCATGAAGTCATTCTTGGAATCAAATTCTGCAAGAAAGAAAAAAAGAAAGAGCTACCTCCTATTGCCGAAGTAAAAGAAGAAGAACCTGATAGTACTCAAAACGAAACCCGTAAAGAACCCATTGCTGTTGAACCACCCGCAATGGATACCATCGTAATCACTCGTGTAGACACAGTGTACATTGAAGCTGCCGTTGTTGAAGTCAAGGAGGAAAGAATCGAGGAGATTAAAGAAGTTAAACCCTCATTCAAACCTATTGATAAAGACATCTTATTTGAATTTGACAAATCACTGGTAAAAAGAGAATCATTCGCCGAATTGGAGTCAATCATAAATATTCTTAATTCGAGACCTGAAATGAAAATTTCATTGAAAGGACATACAGATTCTCAAGGGTCTGATACCTATAATGAAAAACTTTCAAAAAATAGAGTAGCAGCTGTTCGTGAATTTTTGATTTCCAATGGAATTGAAAATAATCGAATTTTGATTGAAGCGTTGGGAGAAAAAGTTCCAGTTGCAGAAAATAGCTCTGAAGCCGGCCGAAAGAAAAATCGTCGTGTTGAGGTTCGTTTTATCGAGAAATAAAAGCTCAAACGCTACAGACTAATATTTAAAGGGCTTCACAATGGAAAAATAAA
>CAJQPH010000135.1 GCA_905480165.1 uncultured Flavobacteriales bacterium | reverse complement strand
ATTTTTGGATTTCAAGGCAGAACAATACGAAAATATTGATTTTATTGCCGATGATCCAATAAAAATACCGCATCAATATCAAAGAAAAGAAGATATTGAAATTGCTGCATTCTTTATTGCAACAATTGCTTGGGGCAATCGCTTAAGCATTATTAAGAGTGGTCTAAAAATGACTTCAATTTGGGGGGATTCTCCTTACGAATTTATTATGGAGTATAGCGCTAAAGATAAGCCACAATTTGTCCACAGGACATTTAATTCTGAGGATTTTGATTTCTTTTGTCGTGCACTTCAAAACATTTATAATGATGGTGGATTAGAGAAATCCTTTGATATTAAAAATGGGGGAAACGTTAACATATATAATCGAATAGGGAATTTTAGAGAACGAATGTTATCCACCACCCATCAAAAAAGAAGTGAAAAACACATTTCAAACCCGAAGAAAAATTCTGCATGCAAAAGAATTGTCATGTTTCTGCGCTGGATGGTCCGAAATCCTAAAAACGGTGTAGACTTCGGTCTTTGGAAAAATATTAGTCCTAAAGAGCTTTATGTCCCTTTAGATGTACACACGGGGAATATCGCTAGAAAGCTAAATCTCATTACGCGAAAGCAAAACGATTGGAAAACGAATGAAGAATTGATGACTAAGCTTCGGATATTCGATGTGAATGATCCTGCCAAGTATGATTTTGCCCTATTTGGAATCGGAGTCAATAAAGAAATTTAATTCAAATAATTTAAATCATTTAATATCGTTTTTACCTCTTTATTGGTTTGGGTCTTATCTCGGTCTGATGCATCTCTCGAGGAATACACATCAAATTGATAGTCCCCTTTTGTTGACTCCCGGTTTATGGAATAACACTCTTTGTATACATATTTTGAATCATCTTGAGAATATGTAAACCAACAATTATAAAAAAACTTTCTTTCCGATTCTATTTCAATAAATCGCAAGAGAATATCATTGTACCCGCTATTGTTAGGCTCTGCACCACTTAAAAACCCTTTAAACTCATTCAATTGAATTAGCTCTTGGTCAGAATTTCGTTCATAAACATTTGTGAGTAATACCGGTCTATCTTCAGAAATGTATTTAATCTGGAGTATGAAACCATTATTTAGCGAGCTTCCCTCGCTTAAAGGTAAAAATGAGGTTTTGACAACACAGGAAGATGTAATTATATCATAGGGGGATTCCCTACAAATATTAATTTCCCTCAATAAAGAATCTTTTAATGTTGGTGCTTTCACAATTACTTTTTTTTCTTCTTTTTTTTCACTTATATCAACAATAGATGTAGCATTTTCATCCGAACATGAAAATAAATAACAAGCAGAAATCAATACAAATGGAGTAAGCTTGTAAACATTTTTGATCATAATCATTATCGATTTTAGTTTTGAAATTCAAATACCTTATCAACGGAATTCATAGATTTAGATACGGCATCTGCATTTAGATTATTCTTTACCTCGTTATTTCTCATCCAATGTATCAACTCTTCTGTTGGTAAGTTGCCTGTTAATTCATCTTTGGCCATTGGACAACCACCAAAACCCTTCATTGCAACATCAAATCTTCGGCAACCACCTGTATATGCTGCAGATATTAATTGTTGAGCATCAGATGGTTTCACATGAAGATGTGCTCCAAATTCAATTGAAGAAAAAGAATCAATTAATGACTGATACAATCCAGGCAACAAATCCGAATTTGCACAACCTATTGTATCCGAAAGAGCGATGATTGATGTTCCAAAAGTATCATTTAATCTCTTCGTCCAGTTATAAACGATTTGATCTGACCATTTATCTCCATATGGATTGCCAAAACCCATAGACAAATACAGAACCACCTTTTTATTACTTTTACTAGCTAACGAATAAATATCTTCTAATAACAGAAATGAGTCCTCAATCGATTTGTTTGTATTTCTTTGCTGGAAAGTTTCTGAAATAGAAAAAGGAAATCCCAAATATGCGATTTGATCAAAACGAACCGCATCTTCTGCACCTCTTTTATTTGCAATTATGGTCAATAATTCCGTAGCACTGTTGCCTCTTGTTATTTTATTCAAGACTTCTTCAGTATCTCTCATCTGCGGAATGGCTTTTGGCGATACAAAACTCCCCATATCCAAAACATCAAAACCACATTTAAGCAAGGAGTTAATGTAATCAACCTTCGTAGATGTAGAAATAAAATGATCCAATCCCTGCATGGCATCACGTGGGCATTCTATAATCTTTATATCACCCATGAGATTGATTTCGATGTTTAATGATTTCGGTATTTATTTTTTTTATCACTGATGGTCCTTCATATATAAACCCTGTGTATAACTGAACAAGAACGGCTCCAGCCTCGAGCTTCTCTATTGCATCCTCAGCAGAATGTATGCCCCCAACTCCGATTATGGGAACGGCTCCATTTGACTTATTATTAATATACTTTATTACTTCCGTAGAACGCGACAATAACGGCTTGCCAGAGAGACCTCCAGCCCCTATTTCATTTACTGTATTCGTTGGTGTTACAAGTCCTTCCCTAGAAATCGTTGTGTTTGTCGCAATTACACCATGAATTTTTGTTTTTAAAACAATATCTACTATATCATCAAGCTGCTCGCTAGATAAATCTGGGGCTATTTTTAGAAGAATGGGTTTCTGCTGTGTTTTATTATTGTTTTCATAAATTAATGTCGACAATAACTTCTCAAGAGGCGCCCTTTCTTGGAGCGCTCTTAAATTTGGAGTATTTGGCGAAGATACATTTACAACAAAATAATCTACATGATCGAAAAGAGCATGATAACATTTTAGATAATCATTATTTGCATCATCATTAGGAGTGACTTTGTTTTTCCCAATATTTCCACCAACCAATACACCGTTTTTTCTGACCTTTTTCAAATGTTCTATAGCTACTTCTACCCCATCATTGTTAAAACCCATTCGATTGATGATCGCATTATCCTTTTTCAAACGAAACAATCTTTTTTTAGGATTTCCATTTTGACCTTTAGGGGTTAGGGTTCCTATCTCTATAAAGCCAAAGCCGCAATATGACAATTCATTAATATATTTCGCGTTTTTGTCAAATCCAGCTGCTAAACCTACAGGATTTCTAAAATCAAGACCAAAAGCATTTGTCAACAATGATTTATCTTGAATTATAAATTTATTTTTAAAGATCTTTCTGATAAATCCTATTTTAAGAAATAATGAAAGAGAGTTCATTGTGAAATAATGAACCTGTTCTGGATCGAAAAAGAAAAGGAATTTTCGTAAAATCGGATACATAATCAAAATTAAAAAAGAAAAGCGAGTAAATACTCGCTTTTAAATTTTATCTGTAAAACTAATTACACCTTGTACTTACCTAAGGCTTTTAGCTTTAATTTTGTTCTCTGTCTTCCGTAATCTTTATAAGTTAAATTTCGAGTGACCACAATATTCATGTGGTAATACGCATCTTTTTGATTGGGGTCACCACGTTTTTCTCCCGGAGCAAAAGCAGGATTACCAACAACAGGATTGGCAAAATATGCCGCATTGGGATCGCCTGAAAAACTTATATCATTTGGATCAGCATAGTTGGTACTCACGTCGTCCATATAATCACTAAACGTTTTGACATAAGACAATTCAATTCCCACACGCCACATCCTCGAAACTCCCATCCTAAAACCAACACCGAAAGGCATCGTCAAGGTAATTGGAGAATACGCCTTTTCTTGGTTTTCGGTCCTTAATGGTCTCAAATTAACCCAGTCGCCATCTGTATTTTGAGCTCTAGGATTAAAATAGCACAAACCCAAACCAGCAAAAACATAGTACTGCTGAGAACGATTTTTCTTGGTATAATGTCCCGGTAAATTAAAGGTAGAACCAAACTTTTCATTCGCTGCAAAAATAAATTCGAGCCTTTGTTGAATTTCTATGGCAAAACTTTTAAAATGAAGATCTCTAGCATAACGAGACGGCTCTTCAGAAAGAGAATCGGCCCCCTTCAGATTAAATACACAGAGACTTGTCGTGGTGGCAAAATAAGGATGAAATCGTTGTCTATAACCCAACCAAAATGCAATACCCGTAGCTGGCCAATCAATATCTTTAAGACTGTAGTCTCGACCTATTCCTTCGGCACCACCAAGGTCTCCATTAAATTGGGTTGCACCAATTCCTATTTGAAGTTCTTTTTTGTGCAAAGACCAATTCCGTTGAGAATTAAAATTGGCATGTTGCGCATGAATGGCAAAGAAAAAAGAAAAGAAAAAGAATAGAGAAATGGTTTTCTTCATCATAATGTGTATTATTCTATACGAATTTACGATTTTTAAATC
>CAJQPH010000134.1 GCA_905480165.1 uncultured Flavobacteriales bacterium | reverse complement strand
ACATCGTACACCGAAAGAGGTCTTCGAATCATTTTTTATGGAAGTTATTGCAGAGCTTTAAGATCCTCCAAAAAGTTTGAACTCTGTCCAGCGGAGGTCACTCTAAACAAAAAGCTTCCCTTTTGGGAGGCTTTTTTATTTGGTATTTGAATGTATATTTAAACAGAATTTAAAAGAAAATGCCAAAAATCGTTTCCATTAATATCAATGAGAATGGGGGTGTACCTAAACATCCAGTTGATAGTGCCTATATAGGCACGTATGGAGTTAAGGGCGATAAACAAAATGATTTAAAACATCATGGTGGAGAAAATAGGGCAGTTTGTTTATATTCTAGTGATCTAATTGCTCAATTACAAAAAGAAGGACATCCGATTTTTGAAGGATCTACAGGAGAAAATATAACCATTCAAGGATTGGATTGGAGCAGCTTACAAAAAGGAGACTTACTAGAGATTGGGGAAGTTAAAATTGAACTAACTAAACCTACGCCTCCTTGTAAAACCATTGCTAAATCCTTTATAAATGAAAAGTTTGTTCGGATTTCTGAAAATAAGTATCCAGGATGGTCCAGATGGTATGCTAAGGTGCTAATAGAAGGGAAAGTTGGCATAAATGATATTGTTTCCCTTAAATAAAATAATAGCGAAGTATTCTAATCAAATTCACGAATTACCATTGAAGAATACTTTTTTGACGATTAGAAAAAGGCATAGGAATACTACTCCTGAAATGAGTCCGACAAAAAAATCTGATAGTAATACGGGCCATCCATCTACGAGTTGATGTACAAAATGAATATTATGTACAAAAATTCCTCCTCCAACAAGAATCATAGCAAAAGTCCCAACAAACTTAAGCATGCGAATGATTTTTGGAAGTGATTTTACCAAGAACCATCCTGAACTTTTCATGAAGCGGTTTTCACTTATCGAGATGAGTCGGTAACCCATGTCATCCATTCGAACCAAAAGAGCGACAAATCCATAAACACCTACCGTTGAAAGTATAGCGATGAATGAAACGACTATAATTTGAGTGGAAAGGGGTTGGTCAAGGACGGTTCCAATGGTTATAATGATAATCTCAATGGATAGGATAAAGTCAATTAAAATAGCTGATTTGACCCGTTTAGCTTCTGATCTAGAGGCATCTTCCTTATTGGTGACCATTAGATTCTCTTTGTCTATTTTCTTTTGCTTGTGAAACAACATTTTGTAAACATTGAGCGCGCCCTCAAAGGACAAATAAACACCTCCACAAATTAAAATGGGTATGATTACAATAGGTAAATAAGCACTTAATAGAAAAATGGCTGGAAGAATAATGACTTTATTCAAGAAAGAACCTTTAGTCAATTTCCATAGCACAGGAAGTTCTCGGCTTGAAACAAAACCTGATGCTTTATCCGCATTAATGGCAAGGTCATCAGCAAGAATACCTATGGTCTTTTTTGTGGCTACCTTGCTTAGGATCACAACGTCGTCCATGAGAAGAGCTATGTCGTCAAGTATGGCAAGAATCCCGGATGTCATAGTGGTTTTGTTTTCATGAAATACATCTTTCAAGGTGTAAAGATATTGATATAGCCAATATGATTAAATAGAAAAGATTTGATATTATCATGATTTTGTGTTAAGATAAATACTTCTTTACAACTCAAATAATTTGTAAAATCTATGTCAGGTTATTTAAATAAGCAGTCCTTATTTCAAGAAAACAGAGGATTAATCATGAAATACGGTCAATAATATATGTCAAAACCACTGGCTATATGGATGACCATCTGCCACATAATTTACAAAAAAAAGCTTATCAATAGGTCTATTGTCATTTATTGATCATGCAATATGAAAGCATTATTTTGATTAATTTTAGTCAAAATTTTTTCATGATTCGAATAATTATTACAGCAGCATTTACAGGTTTTTTATGCTTTTCATCAATAGCACAAACGGCGGAGAATAATTCATTTTATCCTTCACTAGAAAACAAACTGAATTACAGGTGCATCGGTCCTTTTAGAGGTGGACGATCCGCTGCAGTTACAGGTGTTGAAGGTAAGCCAATGCTTTTCTATATGGGAGCCACAGGTGGAGGTGTATGGAAAACAGAAAATGGTGGAGCTTCATGGAAAAATATTTCTGATGGGTATTTTGGTGGATCAATTGGTGCAGTAGCCGTATCAAAATCCAATTCAAGCATTCTTTATGTTGGGGGAGGAGAAGTAACCGTTAGAGGAAACGTATCGCCAGGAACAGGAATGTACAAATCTGTAGATGGAGGTCGAAGTTGGAAAGGTGTAGGTCTTGAAAACTCAAGACATATTCCTAGAATCAGAATTCATCCACAAAATCCTGATGTGGTTTATGCGGCAGTATTAGGCGATTTGTTCAAGGATTCAGAGGATCGAGGTGTATACAAATCCATTGACGGGGGAAAGAGCTGGTCCAAGATATTGTTTGCCAACAAGCGCACAGGAGCTGTTGATTTGATTCTAGATCCTCAAAATCCAGAGGTTATTTATGCAAGTACTTGGAATGTCAGAAGAACCCCACACGATTTTTCTTCTGGAGGAGAAGGCTCCGGGTTATGGAAATCTAATGATGGTGGTTTGACATGGAATCTGTTGAGTGAAAATGATGGAATGCCTGAAGGTGATATTGGAATTGTAGGTGTTGCGGTGTCGCCGGTAAACCCCAATAGAGTTTGGGCTATAATTGAAAATGAAAATGGTGGTGTTTTTCGATCGGATAATGGAGGTGAGACTTGGGAAAATATTAATAGTGATCGAAGTCTCAGGCAACGGGCCTGGTATTATTCGAGAATTTATGCCGATCCTAATGACGTGAATACGCTTTACGTCATGAATGTTTCTTATCACAAATCAACAGATGGGGGCTATAGTTTCACCTCTAAATATGCACCTCATGGGGACCATCATGATTTATGGATTGCTCCAGAGGATTCTGACCGGATGATTATTGCAGATGATGGAGGCGCCCAGGTTTCTTATGACGGGGGAGACAGCTGGTCGACATACATGAATCAACCCACTGCTCAATTTTATCGAGTGGGTACCGATGACCATTTTCCATATCGTATATATGGAGCTCAGCAGGACAATTCAACCATTCGTATTTCTTCCCGATCTGATTATGGAATGATTACTCAAGACGATTGGGAATCTACAGCAGGAGGAGAAAGCGCACATCTTGCACCTGACCCTAAGGACAATGAAATTGTATATGGTGGAAGCTATGGTGGGTTTTTGACGCGATACAATCACCATACTGAGATGAATCGAGCCATTAATGTATGGCCTGACAACCCAATTGGATATGGCGCTGAAGGAATGAAGTATAGGTTTCAATGGAATTTCCCTGTATTCTTTTCGCCACATGATGAGAATAAACTTTATACCTGCTCACAATTTCTTCATGTTTCTAATGATGGCGGAGGAAGCTGGAACATCATTTCACCTGATTTAACCAAAAGTGATTCTAGTAAATTGGTTTCATCTGGAGGCCCTATAACAAAGGACAATACTGGTGTAGAATATTATGCTACAATATTTTCTGCAGTAGAATCGCCTTATGAAAAAGACTTACTTTGGTGTGGTAGCGATGACGGCCTTATTCACGTATCCAAAAATGGAGGTTCCACCTGGGAAAATGTGACACCTAAAAAAATCCCCAATTGGGCTCTAATTAATAGTATCGAGGTAGACCCTTATCGAAAGGGAGGACTTTATGTTGCT
>CAJQPH010000133.1 GCA_905480165.1 uncultured Flavobacteriales bacterium | reverse complement strand
CAATTGGAATATATGGGCTTCAAAAGGCCTACAGATATTCAATACAGAAGTATCCAACATATATTAGATGGAGAAGATGTTATGGCTGTAGCGCCAACAGGAACAGGTAAAACAGCTGCTTTTGTTATTCCTATCATCAATCATATAATAAAAAACAAAAGAAAAGGTGATGGTATACGTTCTTTGATTTTGGTACCTACTCGTGAGCTTGCCAAGCAGATTGCGGAGGTGGTTGATTTAATTGGAATCAAAACAGGAGTTTCTTGTTTGGGATTGTACGGGGGAGTAAGTCAAGATGATCAAATTAAAGTTTTGGAGAAAAAACTGGATGTACTTGTTGCTACTCCTGGAAGAATGTTTGATTTGATTTCTCAAGGCTATATAAAACTTGAACATATTGAGTTCTTCGTTATTGATGAAGCGGATTTGATGTTGGATTTGGGATTTAATAAGGACATACAAGATGTTCTCAGGTTTCTTCCAAGAAAAAGACAAACCTTGTTCTTTACGGCTACAGTGAATAAAAAGATTAAAGCTTTGGCCTATGATGTGGTTCGAAATGCAATTAGAATTCATGTTTCTCCCAAAAATCCAGTGTCTAAAAATGTACAGCATGCAGTCACTCATGTGGAAATGGACGATAAGCGGTTTTTTTTAGAGAATTTACTAAAGGAATTTGATAAAGGAAAGTTTATTGTCTTTGTGCGAACGAAGGTAAGGGTAGAACGCGTTGTGGCTGCGATGAATCGAGTGGATGTGGTAACGGAAGCACTTCATGGCGGCATTGAACAAGAAGATCGTTTTTTGGTATTGGAACGTTTTAGAAAAGGACTTAACAATATTCTTGTAACCACTGATGTTGCCTGTAGAGGAATAGATGTTCCTGATATGGATTATGTGATTAATTACGACATTCCTGATAATCCTGAGAATTATGTTCATAGATGCGGTAGAACAGGAAGGGGGACAAATAAAGGGCATGCCATTTCTTTCTGTGCTGAAAACGAAAAGATTTTATTGGAAGACATTGAAGCTTACACGGGTAAAGAGATTGATCGTTATGACATTCATCCCGAAGAATATAAGGATATCATTGAAGAGTCAGATTTCAACGAAAGGGATTGGAAAAAGTTGTTAGACGAAAACAGTGATTCAGATTCTTGGCAGGAATAAGAGTTATTTGATGCTGATGGTTTCAATGGATTTTTGAATGCCATCAAGATCTGCCTGATTTAATTGGTTTCCAAGCTTAAAAATGTATTTAAGTGACAATCCATATTGTATGTGATTCACATCTGAAAAATCTGTTAAAACCCTCGCATTTAAACCCAAACTTAAAAAATCAATTGGAAATTCTGCATTCAAATTAAAAGAACACAAACCCTTTTCAACAGGTAGTGTTGTTTTTTGAATTAGTGCATATCCAACGTCAAGACCGAGTGATCTATTGGCAATAAAACTCACTTGAGGATTGATGTATCCTAAGGTTACTTCTTCATTTATGCTTTGTCCCGCACCGTTGAAATAGTCAAATTTTAAACCAATTTGTGAATAAGCAAATTTCTTCTTAAAACCTCTTCTGTAAGATTCATGTACGTTAAATACCTTATATACCCCTAAACCATACATCAAATTTACTCCGGGTGATTGAAAAAAAGTAAATTCTTCGAGTGGCTTTCCAATGGTAAAAACAGATAAGGAGGGTTCAATCGTAAATGAGGTTTTACTTTCTTTCAGATTCTTTATTAGTCTCTCAGTTGTAATGAGCTTTGTTCCAACTCCTAAATCCTTTACTTGTTTATTATCGGGAAATTCTTGTTCCAAAATCGCCAATGAGACCAATGCACGCTCTAGCTCATGGGTTTTGTTCATTTCACCGATATACAAGATTCTTTCATTAAAAACATATTGATCATATCTTTTATCCATTGAGTTAAATGCCGACGGGTTTACATCAGCTGATTCATTCAATTGTCTGTGTATAACGGTAAGATGTTCTAAACTACCTCCGGTTTTGGACATGATTTTGTCCATTCGAATGATATTTGCATTGAACTGTTTAATTTTCAAGGAATCTTGTGACCATGCCGTTGAAGGCAAAAGAACAATCACCAAATAAAAAAACAAACTCTTGGGTCTGAAATGCATACTAACTCTAAATCTACATCCAAATATAAACAAATAGAGGTTAAAAGTAAATTAATTTATAGTCAAATGAATGTATACCCGATTTCAGTATACATCTCTAGAACAATATAACGCTTTGTGACTTATGATTTTATTAATGTAAGTTCGAGATTTTTCAAGATGAAAATCTTTTTTAATTTTTAGAAATTCTCCATTGCAATGAAAGCTTAAAGCATCCGAATGAAATATTGATAAGCTATAAAAGGGTATGACCCAGCTAAGCCTTGTAGCTCTCTTGTTTTGGTGAATGATGATCCCTTTGGGTCTTAATTCGATATTGCAATAGCTTAAAGAATTGTTTTGCTCTATAAATGATTTGAAACCATTGCTAAAACTTTGGATATGTAGCTTGGGAGATCCTACTCCCCTTAGTTTTAGGCTGTCCCAAATATTAAAGGCAGGCCCGACTAATGAATTGATCTCTTGTATTTTCTTTTTGGAAAGTGTAGTAGAATCAGTGATCATTTGTTGTTTAACAAAGAAAAACGAAATTGGTTCTTTTTAAGCTCGATGATTTTTAACCGCTTATGAAGGGGGTGTACATCATGAGGGCATGGTTTTCAACCAGGAGCTTTTCATGTTTTTCACCATTCTCGTCCTCACAAATCTTAACAATTTGATTGTGCCTGGAATACCCGCCCCAAAGCTGCTGTTTGATGAGGTGGTTTCTTTCCTCTATGGTGTATTTTTCTTTTATTTCTTCCTTGGAATTGAGCTGGCCATGAAGGTGTGTTTCGTCTAGCCAAAGCTTGAGCTGAAATGTCTGATCAGTAGGGTTGTATATTTGCAAGTCAATATAATTATACGATAAGGTAGCGCCTGCACCGAATGGAACTTTACGATTTACATCGGGAAAAACATCAAATCCATGACGATATCGCTCTGTAATATCCAACGGACTGTGGGCAAAAACCCAGAATAGGAGGTTGCCAAGTTGGCATAAGCCACCGCCAATCCCTTTGTCAATTTTACCTTGATTCAATACCAGTCCCTCTAGATAGCCTTTACGTGCAGTTGGACGTCCGACCTGTTTCCAAAGTGAAAAGGTTTCGCCAGGATAAATGATTGTGTTATTTAGCTTCTCAATGGCAATTCGAATATTGGTTCTTTTGTTTTCTTGAAGATACATTTCCACATCTTTCAATGGTCTTAAAATCATTGATTTATGATATTTAACTTCATTTTTAAAAATAAGTAAATTATCGATCTTTGCCCA
>CAJQPH010000132.1 GCA_905480165.1 uncultured Flavobacteriales bacterium | reverse complement strand
ATTTAAAGAGATTAAGGGAAAAGTATTCGACTTGGATTAAAAATGGTGATTTATCCAAGGAAGAAATTGCCACTGAACTTATGCATTACCTTCCGGAGTTAGAATATAAGGATATTGGAAAATATTTAGACGATAAAATGTGATGATAATTTCCAATAAAAGCATGAGAATAAAATGAATACTGGTAAAATGAATGAATTAATCAATATAGAAGAACATATTGCATACAAGGATTTTAAAATAAGTGACGCTGCGAGTAAGTTAGAAAACTTAAAATTAAATCCTGTTCTTTTTCTCGTAAATGAAAACAAAGAGTTTGTTGGGTCTATCACAGATGGTGATATTAGAAGAGCACTCATAAAAGGAGTGAAAATAGATTCAAGTATAAGCGAAATAGTACAAGGGAATCCAATTTTTATTAAGAAAGACGAAATCAACGTAAATAAAATAAAAGAATGGCGAAATAGTAACTTTAAGGTCATCCCGATTTTAGATAAAAAAAATAGAATTGTCGATTTATTAAATTTTAGATTAGAAAAAAATTACCTGCCAATTGACTGCATCATTATGGCTGGTGGAAAAGGGGAAAGGCTTCGTCCCTTAACTGAAAGTATTCCAAAACCGTTATTACCGATTGATGGAAAGCCTATTATTGAATATATCATTGACCATTTTAGATCTTTTGGCGTCTCAGATTTCTTAATTACCACGAACTACTTAGCTTCAAAAATTAACGAATTTACTGAAATTAAAAAATCAAATTCACTCAAAATAACATGTTTTAAAGAGCCTGAATACATGGGAACAATAGGCGCTATTAGCCTAATAAAAAAATTTAATAATGGCGTTGTTCTGATCTCTAATTCGGATTTAATAACCAACCTTAATCTAGAGGATTTTTATCTGGCCTTCCAAGAATCTAATTCTGACTGTTCTATTTTAAGTATTTCACATAAAATAGAGATTCCTTATGGCGTGATGAAGCTAAAATCTAATGAATTGATTTCCATTACCGAGAAGCCTACATATTCTTACGAGACCAACGGTGGGATTTATTTAGTAAAAACATCTCTTCTAAATTTGATTCCTGAAAACAAACCGTTTACTGCAATTGAGTTTTTAGAAAAACTTATCGAGCAGAAGAAAAAAATAACAACATATAACCACGTTGGTTACTGGAAAGACATTGGAAATCATACGGACTACAACCAAGCCAAAATTGATTTAAAATTCATAACTCGAAATGAATAAAATGACTAGGCCTTATTTAATTAACTTGTCCAAGATATCTGATTTACGTGGCAACTTAACCTTTATACAATACCCAGATCATATTCCTTTTGAAATAAAAAAAGTAGATTGGATATATGATGTTCCAAGTGGTAGAAATAAAATAGGATACGCATCTAAAAAAAACAAAGAAGTTATCGTATGTTTATCAGGTAGTATTGAAGTGTTTGTAACCAATGGTCAAACTGAAGAATCATATGTATTAAGCCGACCATATTCAGCATTAGTAATACCTAAATTGAATTGGCGACAATTAAGAAATTTTAGCACCAATGCAGTAGTAATGATTCTAAATTCTTCTAGAAAAGAAGAAAGCGAAATGATTCATGATTTCTCTAAATTATTAAAATAAAAAATTATGTCAACTATTTTTAATTGTGATGTAATAGAATTAAAGAAGAACAAGCAAAAGGTAGGCAGCTCAACATCTGTAGAAAGCAGGTTGTCCTTTCCATTTGAGATTAAACGAGTTTATTATATCTATGACGTCCCAGGAGGTTCGGATCGTGGAGGACATGCACATAAAGAACTGGAGCAATATATCATTGCAACTTCTGGTGCGTTTGAGGTAGTTTTGGATGATGGAAAAAACAGAAAAACGATTCGCCTTGATCGTCCAAATTTTGCATTACATATTAGAAAAGGGATTTGGAGAGAAACCAAAAATTTTACATCAGGTTCCATCTGTATGGTTTTAGCTTCTGAAGTTTATACAGAAAGTGATTACATATATGACTATAAAGAATACCTAAAGTACAAAAATGAAGATCCTAATAACGTCCCTAGGTAGTAATACTGCTATTGGAGTAATAAAATCATTAAAAATAGCTTTTCCATCTGTCACAATTATCGCTTGTGATACCAATAAGCAATCAGAATGTAATGGCTCTTTATTTACTGATCACTTCGAACAAATCTGTCAAGCGGACGACAAAAACTACATTCCGAGTTTAATGAATTTAATAAAAAAACACAACTTAGATTGTATAATACCCATACATGATCGTGAAATTGAAGTTATTGCAAAAAACAAATCGTTTTTTAGAGAGGAAACAAAGATTCTCGTAAATAATTCAGATACGATAGAATTATGTAGTGATAAGGTGAAATGCTGCTTTTTTCTAAATGAAATTTTGAGTATACCCAAGATTTACGGTGAATTAAATCAAGTCGAATTACCTGCAATAATGAAAGAGATAAGGGGTGTTGGATCTACAACAATTCAAATTATGAATACTCAAAATAGCATTCCTACTAATTTACCTGATGGAATGATGATACAAGAATTTATTTCCGGTGAAGAATATACAGTTGATTGCTATTCATCATATTTTAGTGATGACTTTAGATGTGTCGTGAGAAAAAGAAAGGAAGTGAAAAATGGAATGAGTATTAAAGGTGAAATTATCTCTCACCCAAAAATTGAAAAACTCTGTGAAAAAATTCATCACACTTTTAAATATAAAGGTGTATCAAATATTCAGTTCATCGAGAATGACAAGGATATCTATTTTATAGAGATCAATCCGAGGTTTGCTGGCGGAGGAACATTGACTTATAAAAATGGATTTGACATACCTGTAATTGCGATAAATGAATTATTAATGAACAAAGATTTTGATCCTCTAAAAGATCACAACCCATTAATCGGCACAAAAATGGTAAGATATCTTCAAGAAACTTTTTTCGACAAAGATGGCAATCGTATTTGACTTAGACGAGACCCTTATTTCTACATCTTATAGACAATACAGGGTGCTTTGCGCTTTGTTTCCTGATTTAAAATTGTCCAATTATAATGATTATGAAATACTAAGATTCAAAAAATCATTATCCAATTATAAATGGGTAAGTAAATATATCAAAGAACTAAGTAGGGAATTATATATTGGTCTTTACACGCCAATAATTGAAAACCCTAAATACCTAAAACATGATTCTCTCAAAGTTGATCTAAACCTACTTGAAAAACTCGTTTATCACGAAAAGAAAAAGCTCATACTCGTATCGCTTAGAAAAAACGAAAAAAATGGTCTTGATCAATTAAAAAATTTAAAATTATTCCCATACTTTAGTGAAATACATTTTGTAAAACACAACGAATTAGTTAACCCTAAAGTAGATGTAATACGGAAATTGAAGAGCAAATATAATATTGAGGGATACATAGGTGACAGCTTTATTGATTTTGAAGCAGCAGAAATAAACAATGTTCCATTCCTACCAGTTCATAGCACAATACATAATACCTTTGGGGAAAAAGGGAAAGATGTTAACCATTGGATAAATAAAATAATAGATGAATAAATTCTCATTAAATAAGTTAGTTGAAGTTTCTGAAAACAGCTTGTACATGAATAAAACAAATCAGGCAACCATACTGTATTCATTTGAGATCTTCTCTAGGTATTTGAATAGTGAAATGAAAATTTTAGAATTAGGGCCTGCAGAAGGACTAATGACGAAAGAATTAATTCGTTTTGATTCAAGTTTGACTGTTGTGGAAGCTGCACCACATTTTTGCAAGAAACTTAGAGAAAAACACAAGAACATTAACGTCCATCAAGAATTATTTGAGAAAGTAGAACTAAACGAAAAATATGACGCCATAGTTCTTGGTCATGTATTAGAGCATGTTGAAGAACCACAATTGATTCTTCAAAAAATAAGAAACTGGCTTAAGCCAAATGGTATTGTCTTGTGTGCAGTTCCAAATGCACGATCAATACATCGTCAAGTGGCTGTAGAAATGAACTTAATTTCATCTATTTTTGACCAAAGTGAAAAGGATATTCACCATGGACATATGAGAATCTACACTCCAGAAACCTTATTAAGTGAGTTTTTGAATGCAACGTACTACATTGTCTCTAGGGGAGGTTATTGGCTAAAACCCCTTTCGGATAGACAAATAGAAGAAAATTGGAGTGATGAAATGATAAATTCATTTATGAAACTCGGTGAACAATATCCTGATATTGCCGGAGAATTATACCTAATAGCAAAAAAATGAAAAAGGTAAAAGAGGCAAACGGAATTCGCACTTATGAAACTAATTGGGAGGAGCGCACAAACAAATATACTTTCAATCAGGAATTAATATTCCCACGAAATACTTATAACCCATGGTATGATGATAAAGAATTCATGGATATTTACTCAAAACATGTACGACCAAACACTTTAGTAGATATTTATCGTTGCTATGAATTATGGGCTATTTCAAAACGACTAAAGGATACTCAAGGATCAATCCTCGAGGTCGGCGTCTGGAAAGGAGGTACGGGTTGTATTCTTGCCGAAAACATGAACTCAAGTGATTCCCTTTATTTATGCGATACATTTAGTGGAGTAGTGAAAACAAGTGAAAAAGACAACTTTTATAAAGGAGGAGAACATGACGATGTTGATTTTGAAAGAGTTATGAAATTATTCCTTAGCTATGACAAAAAGAACATCCAAATCCTAAAGGGTATATTCCCAGATAAGACTTCAAAAGACATCAATTCAAAAGAGCTGTTTAAATTATGTCATATAGATGTAGACGCATACGAATCAGCAAAAGATATTTTTGAATGGGTATGGCCAAAAACAATTCGCAATGGCTATATTATTTTTGATGACTACGGTTTTGCTTCATGTGAAGGAATCACTCAGTTGGTGAATGAAATAGTGAATACACGAAAAGATCTTCATTTTATTTATAATGTAAATGGTCATGCCATTTTAATCAAAAAATAATTTATTGAAATGAACAAAATTCCATTTTTGGAACTTAAAGAAATCAATTCAAAATATATCGATGATATAACGCAGCATTGTGAGAAAACAATTCGCTCTGGTTGGTACGTCAACGGGACGCAAAAAAAACAATTTGAAGAAAATTTGGCAAGGTACAACAAGCTACCTTATGCCATTGGAACATCAAATGGATATGATTCACTAAGACTCATATTTAAGTCTCTCATTATAACCGGTAAATTGAAAATTGGTGATCATGTTATTGTTCCATCAAATAGTTTTGTCGCTAGCGCATTGGCAATATCAGAAAATGGATTAATTCCAGAATTTGTAGATATAAACAAAGATGATTTTCTGATTTGCAAAAATTCTCTAATTGATAAAACAACAAATAAAGTTAAAGCAATCCTGATCGTTCATTTATATGGTCAAATTTGTTGGTCAAATGAATTGAAACAAATCATTGAAAGACATAACTTAATCGTTATTGAAGATAACGCACAAGCAATTGGCGCAGAACTTAACGGAGTCAAAAGTGGTGCGATAGGTTTGGCATCTGCATTTAGCTTTTATCCAGGTAAAAACCTCGGAGCAATGGGTGATGGGGGTGCGATTTGCACAAAAGACCTAGAATTATATCAAATCATCAAGGCCGCTAGTAATTATGGGGCATCAAATAAATATACTCATGACATTCTTGGAGATAATTGTAGACTGGATGAAATTCAAGCTGCTGTTCTAAATATTAAATTGCCTCATCTTAATGATGAAAATACAAAAAGACGGTCAATAGCCAAAAAATATGATGAGGGGATAAGAAATGAATCCATTCAATTGCCAAAACTCCCTTCGCAGCAATTAAGTCATGTCTGGCATTTATACGTGATACAAGTCGAAAATAGAAATGATTTTCAAGAATACATGAATTTGAATGGTATAGAAACCATGATTCACTACCCAATACCTATTCACAAACAACAAGCCTACAAAAAATACAATGATATTAATTTAATTAACTGCGAAACTGTTCAATGTAAAATAGTAAGTATACCACTCAACAGTTGTTTGGATCACCAGAGTGTTGAATATATAATAAGCACAATGAATAAATATCAAATCAATTAATTTAAAATAATTGAGTAAGAAAAAAGGAGAGTATTCTGAAATAGCCAAGGCTACAAAGATTTTTGGTGGTTCGCAAATCGTTATTCTTATTTCAAACATATTAAGAACAAAATTTGTAGCCATCTTCTTAGGTGCTTCGGGTTACGGTATTTTGTCATTATACCAATCATCTATCACCTTAATCTCAACCTTTTCAAACCTAGGTATAGGAACCATGGCAATAAAGGAAATTGCGGGTGCCGATAATTCTCAAGATAACGCTAGAATTGACAAAACAATTCATGTGGTAAGAAGATTAAGTTGGTATACGGGAATATTCGGAGCATTTATATCCCTATTTTTTTCAATACCGCTAAGTAACTTAATCTTCGATACTCCAGACTTCTATATTGGGTTTTGTTGGTTATCATTGGCAATTTTATTAAATCAATTAACTACTTCTAACTCGGCCATATTAAGAGGGTTGAGAAAAAATAAAAAGCTAGCCAATGCAAGTGTTACAGGAGCAGTAATTGGTTTGTTAATATCAGTTCCTTTATATTATTTCTTCGGTAGAGATGCCATTGTGCCTGCATTAATTATAAGTTCGTTTATCTCTTTTATAAGAAGTTGGGTATTTACAAAGGATATTAAAGTGGAAAAAAAACACTTAGAAAAAATTTCTATTTGGAATTATGGCAAACCAATGATTGCCGGTGGAATCATTTTAAGTATAACTACTCTTGTTACCATTATTAAGGAATTAATAATTCGATTATATATTGAACAAAAAGGAGGCCTTGTTGATGTTGGATTATATCATTCAGCACTATTAATTATTAATTCATATTTGGGGATAGTCTTCACAATTATGAGTATGGATTATTTCCCAAGCTTATCTTCAAAAATAAATGACCTCAAAGCGTGTAAATCAATTCTGAACAAACAAATCACATTTGGCTTAACCATCATTATTCCTTTAATATCATTGTTTTTGATTTTTAATGGATTGATTATTGAACTTCTTTTAAGTAATCGCTTTACAAACATTGAATACATGCTTTCCATAGCTGTTTTAGGTACTATTTTTAAGTTGTACAGCTGGAGCCATTCATATATAATTTTAAGTAAAGGAGACAACAAAAGATTTTTCTGGAGTGAATTCCTTGCTGTTATGGTAAGTTTTATGCTGTCAATGGGAGGTTATCATTTCTATGGACTTAATGGACTTGGATATGCATATACCATTGGGTTTATTTATTATGCCATTCAAACACAATTATTGTGTGCATATTGGTATAAAATAAATATTGAAAAAAATACACTGTTGATATTTTTAATCGGTGTCATTATCATTTTATTCACCCATTTATCGACATATCATTTGAATAACATCACTTTGAAAATTGTGTCATTATTAATTAGTCTTACTTTTGGACTTCTATTATTGAAAAAAATGCAAATTTCATTCGATTTAAAAGGACTTTGGAAGAAGAAATAAGAGGTTGTTTTTTAACTGTAACTGTTATCTCGTATAACTCAGAGTTGTTTATATCAGAAACTTTAAAAAGTATTGCTGAACAATCTTCAAAGGATATTCAGATAATATTATCTGATGACGCTTCTATTGATAATACCGTAGATATATTAAAAAACTGGAAGAAACTTCATGAGAATTCCTTTTATGAAATACTACTACTCCAATCAAAAGTCAATAAGGGGGTGATAGAAAATTTTAGTAGAACTTTCGAAAAGGCCAAAGGCCTTTGGTTAAAGGCAATAGCAGGCGATGATTTATTCTATACGGATGCTATAAAATCTATGAGAATAGACGCAAAAACGTGTTTAGAAACTTCTGTTATTATTGGGAAGGCTAAAGTTTTTGGTCATGAATCTAAAGAAAATGCAATTATACCGCGAGAGAAACTTGTTAAAAACCTCAATACCATTAACCAATTCAAAAAATATATTTACGAAGGATATACCTTTCCTGGGGTTAGCTTTCTCATTAAAACAGAATTATTAAGGGAAATTGATGTTTTTAAGCACGCCAAAGGTAAAGTAGAAGATATCCCATTCCAACTTGAATTACTTACAAAAGGCTATCTTTTTAAAATAAGTGATCACATTTATGTCAAATACAGAAAGCATATTAACAATGTAAGCAGAAAGAATGAAGATGAAATCTTATCTAAAGTATATTTAGATTATCAAAAAATCCTCCTTAAATATGCTTTTAAAGACTTTAAAATTGTCTACGTAATGAATACATTTTGGAACCTGTGTTTAGGGAAATTGATATTTTTATTCGGAAACAAAGGTTCTTTTTGTTTAATAATCTATAAAATAAAAATGAAACTTCAACCGAAACGTTTTTTCAATATGATTTCAAGAGTTTACAGGACCAATTGATAGATATTTGACTCAAATAATTCATAACTCTATTACGTATACAATAAAAATGATTTAAGAGTTAAATTATTTTGAGAGAACTTAAAACATATTATTTTTATAATTTAATAAA
>CAJQPH010000131.1 GCA_905480165.1 uncultured Flavobacteriales bacterium | reverse complement strand
GACTTTTCATTTTTCGTTGATGAGCCAGATTCTGAATTAACCGGAACTATAGAGGTTTCTAATGTGTCGTGTTTTGGAGAATTAACGGGTTCCATTTCTATGGTTGGATCCGGAGGTTCTGGAATCTACTCCTATCAACTTAATTCCATTGATACATCAACTTTTATCAATGAATTGCCTTCGGGAACATATGCTGTTGAAATTTTGGATGAAAACCTATGTAGCTACATTGAAACCGTTACAATTAATCAGCCCGCCACTGCAATTAACGGTATAGCCACGATTGAGCATGTCAATTGTTACGGTGATTCAACTGGTCAAATAGATGTTTTGGTTTCGGGAGGAACATCACCATACCAATACACCTGGGTTTCAAGTGATTCGATTATAATGACAAATACTTCTCAAGTATTGACAAGTCTTATCGAAGATACTTATGTGCTTCAAATTCAAGATTCAATGCTTTGCTCACAATGGTATTCCTATGATGTTATTCAACCGGCAGCACCTGTAACTGTTGAAATCAACTCTTCAAATGTAAATTGTCTAGGGCAAAGTGATGGGCAAATTGACCTCATGGTTTCAGGAGGAAGTGGTGATTATTATTTTCAATGGAACACGGGAGAAGTTTCTTCAAGTTTAAATGCAATTAATGCCGGGACATATACTTGTAATATAAATGATGATAATAACTGCCTAACGAATGTCAGTATTGAAATTAACGAGCCTGAAGAAGGCTTGATGTTAACCGTATTGGGACAAGATTTACTTTGTAATGGGGATTCGTCGGGCGAGATTTCTTCGCTCGTTCAAGGAGGAACACCTCCATATACTTACGCTTGGTCATCAGGACAGTCTAGTGCTTCTATTGATAATTTGCCTCCCGGAAATTATACCTTAACGGTCACGGATCAATTAAATTGCAATGCCTATTCTGGGGCACTAATTGCAGAACCAGATTTATTAGAGGTGACAATAAACTCTTCTGATGTTTTGTGTTATGGGGAATCCACAGGGTCTATTTCCATTAATGTTATCGGGGGTGTTCAGCCCTATGAGTACAACTGGGGCGATCAAAACAATACCCTGTTAAACAATCCGAGTGAAACCCTTTATGGCTATTCTTCTGGAGATTATTTAATAAGGGTTTCTGATAAAAACGGCTGTATGGATGAGCAAATTGCAATTATTGCAGAACCAGAACCTTTTGAGGCTGTAATTGATGTTCTTGATGTATTGTGTTTTGGGGAATCTAACGGTAGTGTTTTCGTTGGTTTTGAAGGTGGAATTACACCATATTCTATTCAATGGAATACTGGCCAAACAGATGTTGTGTTAGAAAATCTCATTTCAGGTAATTATCAATATGTCGCCCTTGATAGTAATAATTGTCGAATTCAAAACACAGTTTCTATTCATCAACCAGATCCTTTGTCCGTTAATACTGAAACAATACCAGTTAGTTGTGTAGATCATTCTGATGGTGAAATAAGTGTTGCCATCGAAGGCGGGACTCATCCATACTCAATACTTTGGGATAATGGCTTAACTGATGAGAATATAAATCAACTTTCAGGAGGAGAATATCTACTAAATGTTACCGATTATAATAACTGCTCTATAGATACAATCGTGATTTTAGAAATTAGAAACACTTCCTGTATTGATATTCCAAACACTATCACCCCAAATGGTGATGACTACAATGACACTTGGACCATTACAAATATTGATTTATACCCCGATTACGAATTACATGTTTTTAATAAATGGGGAAATGAAGTTTATAACAGTAAGGAGTTTAATCAAGAAGAATGGGACGGAACCCGATCCGGAAATCCATTGCCCTCCGATGTTTATTATTATATCTTAAAATTGAATAATGCCGATGAGACACAGCACACCGGAACGGTTACGATTCTTCGTTAATATCAAATCGTTGATTTTTACAATACTTTTTTCTAGTGTTGTTTTAAACGTGTGGGGTAATACTCCCCCGTCTTGTCCCACAATTCAAATGAGTGGTACATCTTTGGACTGCTACGGTGATGAAAATGGCTCCGCAATTGTAAATATTATTACCCAAAGTAGCGGAGATTATACCTACACATGGTCCAATGGAATCATTGCCTCTGGTTCTTCAAGTACGATCTCAAACCTTGCTGTAGGCACTTACACCGTAACTGTAAAAGACAATCAATCTGGTTGTACGGTTATTGGGGCTTATGTTGTCAATTCGCCAGCTCCCGTTAATATTTCCGAAAATATAACACACATCAACTGTTTTGGTCAAACAACAGGAGAAATTGATGTTGATGTTTTTGGTGGAAGTGGACCATACCAATATGCTTGGAATAATGGCACTGTTACACAAGACCTATCGAATGTATCTGCCGGAAATTATTCATTAACAGTGTACGCACCGAATGTTAATTGTACCGCAACCAAATCCTTTACAATAGACGAACCATTGGAAGGACTTGATCATAATGGTGTAGGGTCTAATGTTGATTGTTTTGGGGAATCAAGCGGAGCAATCAATTTAACAGTTTGGGGAGGCTCTCCTCCATATTCATTTAATTGGAATTCTGGAGCTTCCACAGAAGACCTATTGAATATTTCATCAGGGAACTACAATGTCGTTATTTCTGATAGTAAAAACTGTACTAATAACTCCTCATATGAAATATCACAGCCTGATATTGTTATCGGCACCATGTCAGCAACAAATGTTGGGTGTTATGGTGATGGATCAGGATCCGTTTCCATTGATCTAATAGGAGGAAGCTCCCCCTACCATTATTCTTGGTTCAATAGCACAACCCTTTTTGCTCAGAATGAGTCTACAATGACGAATATGTCTGCTGAAGAATACCATGTAGTGGTCACTGATCAAAATGGCTGTATTTATTCTGATAGCATAGAAATTAGTGAGCCCCCAGAACTCTCTGCAAATGCAGTTACCCTGAGTGATATTGATTGTTTTGGAGGAAGTAATGGCGAGTTAAACATGACTCCTGAAGGCGGGTCTCCACCCTATTCTTTTAGTTGGGTGAATTCACAAATGGCTTCTTATGGTGATTTAGAAGACTTAAATAACATTCCTGCAAGTGTTTACACTGTTTCAATAACGGATTTGAATTTATGTACATATTCGCTGAGTCATGAAATATTTCAACCCTCAACAGCAATTTTTGTAGAGTCTCAAATTACAGATGTTAAATGTTACGGCGAAAACACTGGAGAAGTAGAACTAAACATACAAGGAGGAACTTCTCCTTTTCAGATTTCTTGGTCAAATGGACAATCCACATCTCAAATCGGAAATTTATCATCCGATATATATACGTATACTGTTATTGATGCAAACCTCTGCCCTTTTTCCAATGCTGTTATGGTCGATCAACCGGGCGAAGCTTTAGATGTTGAATCTACGGTTGTGGATGTTCTTTGTAATGGTGACCAAAGCGGATCTATCTCCTTGGCTCCGTTAGGCGGAACTCCCCCATATTTGTACACTTGGGCAAATACAACTTTTCAACTTAGCGTGGTATCCTCCTCAATAAACAACTTTCCTTCCCAAGATTATATTTTTCAAGTTACGGATAGCCAAGGATGTTTAATTAGCGATACCATAAGTATCCAGGAGCCACCTGCGCTTACCGCCAATTTTTCTGTGACTCATATATTGTGTAAGGGCGATAGTACAGGTCAGATTACCACGAATATTGGAGGGGGAAATGGTCCATATTCATTTGCTTGGACAAATGGCTCGGTTAGTTCTGATTTAGAATTTTTGACTGCTGGATTATATGAAATACTTATAACAGATGAGAACAATTGTAATATGACAGAACAAGTTGTCGTTGAAGAACCTGAAATGGAGCTAATCTCCTCATATCAGATTGAAAATGTGACTTGCTATAATGGAGAAAATGGAAGTATTAACGCGAATATTCAAGGAGGAACGAGTCCATATAATTATACTTGGTCTTCACAAGATACAACAGCAACCGTAGAAGGTCTTTCAGGTGGATTGTACACATTAGCTATTGCTGACGAAAATGCCTGTGTCTTAAATGACACTATAACTGTTATTCAGCCTGATCCCATTGTCTTAAATGAAGTGATTCAGCCACCATCCTGTTACGGATTTTCCGATGGAAATATAGATATTCAACCTGAAGGCGGAACGGCACCATACCAATTTACTTGGTTCGATTCAGATTTTGCTCTTGCTTCGCAAAATGAAGATTTAGATAGCGTATATACGGATGTTTACCAACTAGAAATATTAGATTCTAATTTTTGTTTCTACGAGGTCTTCATTGAAGTCAATGAACCAGATTCATTAAGCCTAGATTACACATTAAATACAACCCCTTGTCCTGGAGAAGCAACCGGAGTGCTCGAGCTTCAAACTTCAGGCGGTACCCCAGAATACTTTTATACATGGTCCAATGGTGCAGATACCGAAATTGCAGAAAACTTAACTTCAGGTATCTATCATGTAGATGTTTTTGATTCTAATGGATGTAGCGATTCTCTCAACATTGAAATACCTTATGTTGACCCCATTGAAATCTCATTTGAAAAAACCAATCTTTCCTGTATCGATCAGTCCGATGGATCTGCAACAGCAGTTGTTACTGGGGGTTATGGAGGCTATAATTACATGTGGTTCGACAATTCTACACTTTCATATCATGAGAACCTTGACAATACGTGGTACACTTTATTGGTTACAGATGTACTTGACTGTCAGGCAATGGATTCGGTTTATATTGAATCAAATTCTATTTCATGTATTGACCCTGTAAATACATTTACACCCAATGGAGACGACTATAATGACACTTGGGTGATTGATAATTTGGAACTCTATCCAAATGCAGAAATTTTAATCTATAACAAATGGGGGAACTTGGTATACAATCAAAGCAACTCATACTTGCCTTGGAATGGAACCGAAAACAATAACCCTCTTCCATCCGATAGCTATTATTACATCATTAACCTTAACGAACCTGAAAGGGAAAACCTTAACGGAGTAATCACCATAATAAGATAAGATATGAAACACATCCTACTCACAATCTTTTTGATTTTTGGATTAACACAAACATTATTCGCACAGCAAATTGCTCTGAATTCTCAGTATTTGTTTAACAATATGTTGGTAAACCCTGGGGCCACCGGCACAAAGGACTATATCCCCGTCCAATTGAACTTTAGAAAACAATGGACGAACTTTCCAGGGTCTCCGACAACACAATTTTTATCCTGTGATTCAAAGCTTGCCGACAATTTTGGAATTGGCGGCATTATCTACAATGATGTTGGTGGTCCGAGTAGAAGAACCGGTGTAAATATAAATGCCGCATATCACCTTCAAATTGATGCAAAAAAAGATCATTTGATTTCATTTGGACTTGGTGTTTCTTTAACGCAACACATTATGGATATGAGTGTCCTTACTACCTACCTTCCAGATGACCCTGCGGTATTAAATGGATACAATAATCAAATGGTACCTGACGCAAATTTTGGAATTATTTACACCTTTAAAAATAATTTATATGTTGGATTATCTTCATATAATTTGAGTCAATCAAAACGAGACTTATATGCCTTCAATAACAGGCTGGTTAACCCCTTGGCGCGAAATTATTATTTCACTTCAGGGTATAAATTCACACTTGCACAATTGTGGAAGCTAAAAGCAGCTACCTTAGTTCAAGCCATTGAGGCCGGTGCAGTACAATGGGATTTGACAAGTATTGTAGAATACAAAGACTCCTATTGGTTAGGACTATCATATAGACTGAACGATGCTCTTGCTGTATTATGCGGTGCACAAATTGGTCCATTAAAATTTGGCTACTCTTATGACTTTTCTTTATCTGAAATTGGAGAGTATTCAGCAGGGTCGCATGAAGTATTTATTGAATTTCAAATTGGAAAGAAGAATGCAGAAAACAATAAGGTTCCTTGGTTGAAAAGAAATAGAATTTACACTCCGAGTAATGAGTAAGATAAGATTGATCCTATTATTTCTTTCTTTTGGTTTTTTTGGAGAATCTCAAACCATGGAAAAAGCCATTACTTATTTCGATCGATATGAGTATGGCATGGCGTATGTCTCTTTTAAGGAGGCGGGGGTTAATCAAATGGACTCAGATGAGCTATTAAAATATATCTATAGTTGTTATGTTATTGGGGACTTTGAAGAAGTTTGTAAACATATAGACAAGGTTGTTAATCAAGAAGAACTCGATCCGTTTTTTTTGTGGGCGTTTGGGCAAAGCCTTTTAGCTACAGGTCAAAAAGAAAAAGCCAAGGAAAATTACATGCACTACAAAGAGCTCATGGAAATAGATCATGATTTTATTGATCTTAGACTGCAAACATTAAAGGAGATTAATTTGTGGGACAAGAAAACGTTTATTACAAATACAAATGTCTTTTCCAATTCTACAAAGGGTGATATATCAGGATTTCGAAGCTCTTATGGATCCATTCAATACATTGAAATTGGATTGGATAGCGCTAAAAATATTCTCCCCGAAGCTCAAAATGAAAACGCAGAGCTTCTCCTTTTAAAACCACAATTAATAAGCCCGGAATCAAGCAAGTCAATGCAAATACTGTTGCCTGATTCTTTGATTCTTGCTTCCGTAAATTCGATATCGTTTGTTCCTGATTCCGATAAAGTATTCCTTTCCTTTTCAGAGCCTGTTCACAATAATGAAAGCAATTATGCTCCCCATATTTATATCGGAAAATTTGATTCAAACCTAAATCGAATTAATGACATCCAAAAATGGGAATACTCGGGATTTGAAGATTCGTCATCGTGTGCACATGTATCCATAAATTCTTTTGGAACAAAAATGGTCTTCAGTAAAAAAAATAGACAGACTCAAGATGCAGATATTTATATTTCAGAAAAAACAGGAAATGGCTGGGGAAAACCTCGACCACTAAATGCCATTAATACCAAATGGAACGAAGTTTTTCCTGTTTTCCAACAAGATGGAAGTCTTTGCTTTTCTTCAAATGGCAGAAAAGGATATGGGAAATTAGATGTTTATAATTATTCGTTTGAAAATAATCAAATAAACCACCTGAAGGCACCAATAAATGGACCCATGGATGACTTTAATTATTATGAAGACAGCGTTTTATTAGGGGCTCAATACACTTCTAATCGATTTCATGGAGTTGGAGACGACGATATATATAGAATCATTTATGATTCCGTTTCAACAGTGTTAACAGTAGTTGAAAATGTAACTATGCAGAAGCGGTCAGAATTTTTAAATATAAGTCAAACCTTACATTTTCAATTTGACGAAGATGAACCCATTGAAGCAATTATTATTGACTCCGCATTAGCTCTCCTTTTGAAAAACGATTCAGGATTAAAAATTCTTTTGGACTGCCATGCAGATGACCGCGGGACTGATTTGTATAATCAAGAGTTAAGCGAAAACCGAGGAAAGAATGTTAGAAAACGACTTATGTCACTTGGTATTCAAGAAGATAAAATAGAAATTAACGCATTAGGTGAATCTTCCCCAGTAATACGCTGTGATGATTGTGACAAAGAGGAACATGCGGGAAATCGGGTTGTTATTTTTTCAATTCAAAAAACAGATCGAAAGAATGCGTTATAGAAAATTCAAAATGGTCATGAAGACGATGGTTCTTTTATTCCTCTCCATTCTTTTATCTGAGGAAAATCAAGCGTTTTCACAAGCTCCAGGAACTACCTTTTATTGGATAGGAGATGGTGGTGACTGGACAGATGTAAACCATTGGTCATTGACGTCAGGTGGAGCTGCCGGCGCCGTATTGCCTGGACAAGATGATGCTGTCGTATTTGATGACAATTCATTTACCATTCCCAATCAGGATGTTTTAATCAACGATGATGGCTCTTTCTATTCTATGGACTGGAGCGGAATAACTGAAGATCAATCCTTGCTCTTTGACTCAACTTTATACGCCCATGGAAATGTAACATTGAATAAAAAATTATCAATACTTCGAAATGTGAATTTTAGCGGTATTCAGTTTATTAAACAAGCCATATTTAATGCTGATAGCGCCTCAATCGATTGTGCTTTCACTATAATTATGGATGCCGTTGAAGACTCTTTGATCTTGGCAGATGATTTAATCATGTCAGACAGTTCAAGTTGTATTTTATTTACTGGTAAGCTTTCTACACAAGGACATACACTAAAAACAGGTTCTTTAAAATCCATCAATAACCCGTTGAGTGGACTTGACCTCAGATCTATCGATATCTCAAATTCTACCCTTTATTTATCCCTCGAATTTAATTCAGCAGGCGACACCTCTTTGGTTTTTAACGCCGACAATTCAACAATTCATATTGGTGACACGCTAGATTATCTGAATAATCTAAAAACGCAAGACCTCAATTTTAATGATGTATACCTTAATTTTAAACCTCTAACGACTCTTCAAATCATAGAAGGTAATAACACTTTTAATAAACTGACTGTTCTTCCCGGTTCTAGAGTCCATTTATATGAAGGGTCAACACAGACTGTAGCTGACAGTTTAGTATTAAATGGCAATTGTAAAGACATGATTACCATTGCTTCCTCTGACACTTCTTCAACTGCAAATACAGCAAGTTTAATTAAGTTAAACTCAAACCTCGATTTTATTGGTCTTGGACTTCAGATCAAACAAATAAATTCACTGCCTGGAGAAATTCTAACCACCTACCATTCTATTGACAACGGAGGGAATGACCTTGGATGGGTTTTTGACCCTACTTCTTCAATTACATCAGATTTCACGGCCAATGGCCCCTTTTGTTTTGGTGATACCACTTTGTTCTCAAATACATCTTCAACAACGGGAACAATTAATTACAGTTGGCAATACAATGATGACTCATATTTGGAGAGTCCTGGGGGTCTTATTGAAGCACACAATGATACAACATTCAATTTTCCACAAGCTCCCGGAATAGATACAACAAGCTACGGTCAAATTCTAGCTTGGACTGAAATCACAGATGGACAATCTTTATTCTCTCCTGTTTCGGGAGGCGCGACCACCGTTCAAGGTTATGAGTCCATGAATTATAATTTTACAGTGGCCTATAGAATGGAACTGATAAATGGTACAGGGAGTGATGCATACCTTGTAGATATGGACGAAGATCCAGCTCTCGCATCATATGACTACCAGCCCCGAATTAAGATCTACAAGAATGGTATTGATTTTGCTGCGAATTTGGCTACAAGTAGCGTTTTTGATGAGCATGTTTTTTACGAGGACACCCTCCCAAATGGTTCCATGCAAATTGGTGCAGATACCGTTTCATTTAATGTGTCCGCTTTTAATTTACTCCCTACAGATTCTTTAACCATCTATTTTGGTTCTGACGTTACTTATACCGCGGTCACAAATCAACCAAGATGGAAGTCAACAGTTGATATTCTCGGAACAGATGTTTCTATTGATTATCAATTGATCATAGACAGCGTCTATTTCGAAGCGACACCCGTTACCTCATCATTTAATTTAGATACTACCCAACATTTTTTTCAAAGTAATGGTGATTTTAATGTTTCACTCATAGCAATCAATGACGATAATTTTTGCACCGACACCACTACTCAACTTATACATATCAATCAACCCACAGTCTATTTATCTACATCTGAACCGGATACAACAATTTGTATTGGTGATGAAGTGACATTTGAGACATTCAGTACAATAACAGGAGTTCAATTTGAATATTTCTACAATGGGGTTTCTCAAAACACGCCATCTATTAATGACACCTTATTTGTTACAAGTACCCTATCGAACCTTGACACCATGAGCGTTTTGGCATATGAAAATGGGTGCATTAGCGATACAATGCCCCAATACGTTTTTGTAGTCAATGGCCTTCCAAATTACACTTTTGTGTCCGATGACTTCGATGCTTCAATCTGTTCTGGAGACAGCGTTCTATTTACTGCCTCATCACCTGATTTGTCATATGATTACTCTTTTTTACTTGATGGGCTTGGTGTCACTCCTGTATCTGATACAATAGGATACTACAATACAGCCGGCCTACTGGATAACGAAATTATTTCTGCCGTTGTTGTTGACGACAATGGATGCAGTGACACCTCCTCAATCACGTTTAATGTAAACCCCTTACCCATTGTCTCACTATCTGAATCAACAGGTGGAAATGTAATTTGCGGGAACCAACAGGTTACCTTTACGGGCTCTGGAGCAGATCAGTATCAATTTTTGATAAACGGCAGTAGCGTTCAAGGCCCATTATCCAACACAGATTATTTGAATTCTTCTTTAACCGCAAATGATACTATTTCTTTAATTGGCCAATCAAATTTTGGATGCTCACAACAAGCATTACAAATATTCAATTACATCGTAAATCCAGCGCCCAACACTCAAGTGTCTTCCTCGGACTTGGACAATACCATATGTTCTAATGAGCAAATCATCTATACTGCTTCTGGTGCAGGGCTTTATCAGTTCTTCTTGGATGGAAATTCTGTTCAAGGACCAGGGACCAATAACATTTATTTAGGTTCTGGTTTGAATAACAATGCGACTCTTTCTGTACTGGGAAGCCTTGGTGGATGCAACCAAATGAGTTCTGATATTGTAACTACGGTATTGCAGGCTCCTATGACCGTTCTTGTAAACAATGACGATGGAGACAATGCCATCTGTGCAGGGACTAGTGTTGAATTTAGCGCATCCGGAGCAGCCAACTATGAGTTTTTTATTGATGGAATTTCTCAAGGTTCATCAAGTGCTCAAAATACGTTTCAAACTTCAGGACTTCAAAATAACCAAGTGGTGATGGTTCAAGGAGAATCCAATTCTTGTATCATTAGCGACCAGGAGTCATTTAACGTTTTAGTAAATCCTATTGTAGACTTGTTTAGCAATGACATTGACAATATCCTATGTGAACAAGACCCGGTCACAATTACCGGGGTAAATGCTTCAGAATATGCATTTTGGGTAAATGGTGC
>CAJQPH010000130.1 GCA_905480165.1 uncultured Flavobacteriales bacterium | reverse complement strand
TCATTGTAGCTTTTCAATATATCGACGGATTCATCGTCAGAATGGTCATTTATGGCAATGAGCTGCCAGTCGTCATGGTTCTGACGGCAAATAGAGTCGATGCAGTCCTTGAGATAAGGAGCAGCATCTTTAAACGGGGTTATAATGCTAATGGTGGACATTCCAAAGGATGCGCTCCATCACTTTTTCAGCTTCGGCAATATCTCTTGCCTCCACAATTTCCACCTCAGTAACGGCTTCCTCCTTATCGTTGTCCTTGATTTCTGTTAGCACCAATTTAACGTTGTAAGTTTTCATGTTTAAACTTAAGGATTATTTCACCCAAAAGCAATGCGTAGTTATCAACATTTAAAGTGTTGTTTATTAACAAGTTATAAACCAATCTGGTGCGTTATTGGACTGCGGAATGGGAATTGCTTTTACGTCGCTATACAATTTTAGGCACAGTTGTTGCGTTTAACATATACATATCGCAAAGACTTAACGCTCAGCGATTACCCCTTATTTATTCACTTAAAACCTCTCCTATGAACTCAAAAATTCAAAGAAATCAAAAAGAACAAAGCGCATATGAGATTGACGGAGCCATGTTCATGTCTCTTGCAAAAATGAAGCGCACCTACAGTGATGAGATTTTGTTTCAACTGGACAAATACGAAGAAGGTTTGCCTTTTGATGATCATGTTGTTCAGGTCTTGAGTGGGGTAGTTATACATGAGGAGCCTTTATTTTTTGAAATTGCTTACGTCAAGCCCTCAAATGCCTTGACGCTGTTCTTGACGGTAAAAGAAATTTCTTGTGATCAATACCTCGATTACATCAACCTCAAAAAGAGCTTGCCGCAGGCTAAGGCATAGAAATTCAAGGTCTTCAAGTAGTATTAAATGATTTTTTGTATCCATTTCTAAGGATTGGGTTATATGTTTTATGAGGCATAATTCACATATCCTACTTGCCAAGCTTTTAGAAAAAGGTGGTATTCGATTTAAGGCTAAGTTTTTTGACGGTCTATTGGATATGCCTAATCCTCACCGCAATTCAATTATTGAAATGATTTTAGACCAGCTAAATAGTTTTCAAGAAGACCAGTTCGTCGCGGGTCAAATATTTCGTGGTGTAGTTTATGCGCCTGATCCCTTTTATTTTCTTCTTTTTTTTGAAAAACCGAAGCATAAAAGTATCTTGTTCGATACTATCAGACAAAGTCATCCAAACGAGTGGATAGGTCCTATGCAGAGGATAAAAATGTATGATGAAGATGAGCATAATAGGAGGCAGCGCGCTTCTCTGAATTTACCGATTATTTGGCGCGCGGAATTAAATAGCATGAATTACAATTGACCAACATTCAATTACTGCGTGTATTTATGATATATCGTAAATAGATTATGTTGTAGTCTGTTACATTTATTATTATTCCGTTATAGAACCAATTAAATGTAAAATTCGCTCCTATGAAAACTACACAAGCTCAATTTCACGAATACGAAATCAAAGGCTCTATGTTTTTGGCTATGGGTGAATTTGACCGAGAGCTCACAGATGTTATTATGCATTTAATGGACACCCAAACCGATGACCTTCCTGTAAAAGAAGATCATGTGCAGGTAGTGGCTTGTGTTGTTTGCATTGCCGAGCCACGCTATTTCTCCTTGGCTTACATGAATACCGGCACATCGATGTTTATCTTTTTAAGTATTGACGAAATCAGCGCTGATGATTATCTGGACCTTATGATCGAAAACAAAGTATTTACTCAAAATCTCAACTTATGAAAAGCATTTTAATTCCTCTATTTGTATTATCGTATTTGATCTCCTTTGCCCAGTGGGATATAGGTCATTATGTAGATGATTTTGGAGAAGAGACGGAAGAAAGATTTCTACATCAGACGGTGTCAGGTACGTTCTCAAACTCTGCATCAACAAACGCAAAGTGCTCATACTTTATTGAGCACAACAAGGACGGAGAGGTGTTATTTATTTCAATCTACCCATACGGTAGAAACTCTAAGGAGTCGTTCTATGAAGACACGTTCCAAGACGTGAAGATTAAGAAGCCGTCAGGAAAGGTTGTAACCATCGAGGCGTTCTGCTTTGATGGAATGATATTCTTCAGTGAGGAAGAGTATGTTCAGCTCATGGATGTCTTAAAAGAAAGGGGAGAGTACAAGGTGTCTATGAAGTACAATACGGACGACACGCATTATAGATATAGGTTTAAATTCGATAATTAATGGCAGGGTTTAGTAATCGGAATTAATATTTTAATCCTTTGGTAGGTGCATGATTGATTAATCTTTTAGTTTTAATCTGAATCAGATGTAAGGTATTTATAAATTATTTTGTCGACCTCTTGATCCAATTCAAAGGTAAAATGCACTACAGGTTTACCATCGCTCATTTTTTCTTGCTTGATAGTTCCTTCCATTATGGAGCAATCACCTAAATAGTAAAAGTCCGTACCCTCTCCGTCTTCTTTTTTTATAAACAATAGGATTCGCGAAGAACCAATAACATTTTGAATCTCATCACTTTCTAATCT
>CAJQPH010000129.1 GCA_905480165.1 uncultured Flavobacteriales bacterium | reverse complement strand
TGCAATTATTTTAAGCTTTTGCTTGTCTTTTAGTGACTTCTGTATTTAATCGTGCAATCAACTTACGCATTGACCTGATTCGCATAGGATTTTCTATGGGAGCCATTTTATGAGTCATCTTAAGTGTTTCCATTTGCGATTCAAAATCGATCAATCTGTTTTTTAAATCTTCGTCTGACAATTTAATTATCTCTTGCTGTTTCATTTTTTTATTTTACTGGTAAAACATAATCATTGCGAACAACGAATTTGCATTTCACAGGTAGTTTTTGTGCAGCCAATCTCATGGCTTCTTTAGCTACCTCATAAGGAACACCATCAGCTTCGAAAAGAATTCTTCCAGGTCTTACAACAGCCACCCAATGACTAGGAGCTCCCTTACCTTTACCCATTCTTACCTCAGCAGGTTTTGATGTTACTGGTTTGTCTGGAAATATTCTAATCCAAACTTTACCCTCACGTTTCATAAATCTTGTAACAGCGATTCTCGATGCTTCAATTTGACGTGATGTAATCCAACCTGGCTCCATCGTTTTTAATGCGAAAGATCCAAAAGCTATAGAAGATCCTCTCTGAGCCAAACCTCTATTTCTTCCCTTCTGTGCTTTTCTAAATTTTGTTTTCTTAGGCTGTAACATTATTCTTAGTTTCTAAAATTATTTTTTCTTTCTATTACCCATTCCTGGTTTTCTCATTCCTCCAGATTTGTTACCTGAATTCATGCCAATATTGGGAGACAAATCTCTTTTTCCATAAACTTCGCCTTTACAAATCCAAACCTTAATACCTAATCTACCATAGGTGGTATGTGCTTCGGCTAAAGCATAATCAATGTCAGCTCTAAAAGTATGAAGAGGAGTTCTTCCGTCTTTATACATCTCAGAACGCGCCATTTCAGCTCCGTTTAATCTACCAGAGATTTTAATCTTAATTCCTTCTGCGCCCATTCTCATGGTGCCAGCAATCGCCATTTTAATAGCTCTTCTGAAAGAAATACGTGCTTCGATTTGTCTTGCAACTGCATCAGCAACTAAACGTGCATCTAATTCAGGTCTTTTAACTTCAAAAATATTGATTTGAATTTCTTTTTTTGTCAGCTTTTTAAGCTCTTCTTTTAGCTTATCAACTTCTTGACCACCCTTACCAATAATTACTCCAGGTCTAGCTGTGTTAATCGTAACTGTAACTAACTTTAAAGTTCTCTCAATAATTATTTTTGCAATACTAGCTTTAGCTAAACGAGCTCTTAAATAATTTCGGATTTTGTCGTCTTCTACAAGTTTATCTTTGTATTTCGAACCACCAAACCAATTTGATTCCCATCCTTGGATGTAACCTAATCTATTTCCTATTGGATTTGTTTTTTGTCCCATTTCTTTAATTATTTTGAGCCATCAACAATGATGGTAACATGATTTGATCTTTTTCTAATTCTGTGAGCTCTTCCTTGAGGAGCTGGTTGTATTCTTTTTAGCATTGCACCACCACCAACTTCAATCTTACTAACGATTAAGTTTTCTTCAGTAATATCTGCTTCTTCATTTTTTTGTTCCCAGTTGGCAATAGCAGATCTTAAAAGTTTTTCAAGACTTTTAGCTGCATCTTTACTGCTGAACTGTAAAATGTTCAATGCTTTGTTAACCTCAACACCACGAATTAAATCGGCTGCTAATCTCATTTTTCTCGGTGAGATAGGTGACTTCTTCAATTGTGCTATTGCAATTGTTTTTTTATCTGCTTTAAGCTTTTCAGCTCGTAAACGTTTTCTTGCTCCCATAATTACCTGTCTTAACGTTTCTTATCTTTTTTACCTGCATGACCACGGAAGTTTCTTGTAGGTGCAAATTCTCCTAATTTGTGACCTACCATGTTTTCCGTAACAAAAACAGGTATGAATTTATTACCATTGTGTACAGCAAATGTTAACCCTACAAAATCAGGGGTGATCGTGGATGCCCGTGACCATGTTTTAATAACAGACTTACTGTTCGCTGCTTGTGCATCATCAACTCTTTTCATTAGCTTGTAATGAACAAAAGGTGGTTTTTTTAATGAACGACTCATATTCTAATATCTATTTTTTTCTTCTTTCAATAATAAACTTGTCAGAGTATTTACTCTTTGCTCTCGTTTTGTATCCTTTGGCTGGAATACCATTTCTCGATCGTGGATGTCCTCCTGAATTTTTTCCTTCTCCACCACCCATTGGATGATCAACCGGATTCATTACTACACCACGTACTCTTGGTCTTCTACCCAACCATCTACTTCTACCAGCTTTCCCTGAAACCGCTAAGTTGTGCTCAGGATTTGAAACTGACCCTATCGTTGCTAAGCAAGTAATAAGAATCATTCTTGTTTCTCCTGAAGGAAGCTTGATAATCGCATACTTTCCATCTCTTGCATTCAATTGAGCATATGTTCCAGCACCTCTTGCAATACAACCACCTTTTCCTGGTTGCATTTCGATGTTGTGAATCATAGTACCTAAAGGTATATCAGCCAAATACATAGCATTACCCACTTTTGGCTCTGCTTTTTTACCAGAGATTATGGTGTCACCTGCGGCTAAACCACTAGGTGCAATGATGTATCTTTTTTCACCGTCAGCATAGTATAAAAGTGCAATATTAGCTGTCCTGTTTGGATCATACTCAATTCCTTTTACAGTAGCAGGTATATCGAATTTGTTTCTTTTGAAATCAATAATACGATACTTCTGTTTGTGTCCACCGCCGATGTAGCGCATGGTCATCTTACCATCATTATTACGACCCCCAGATTTCTTTTTCTTAGCTAACAAGCTTTTTTCTGGAGTAGATTTGGTGATCTCTCCGAACTCCAAAGCCACTTTGTGTCTTTGTCCTGGCGTAGTAGGTTTAAACTTTTTAAGACTCATTTTAGTGATTAATAATTGTTAAATAAATCAATTGTTTCTCCTTCAGCTACAGATACTATAGCTTTTTTCCATTTTCGGGCTTTTTCTTGAACGATACCTCTGTTGGTATATTTCGTTGAGGCTTTACCACCTCCAAAATTAGCCGTACGTACTTTTGTTACTTGAACACCATACATTCTTTCAATCGCATTCTTAATTTCGATCTTGTTTGCAGATTGAATAACTTCGAAAGTGAACCGATTCATCGTTTCCGATGCCATCGTTGCTTTTTCGGTAATTATAGGTCTCTTTACTATTCCTTGTGTATTTTGCATAACTCTTAGTTCAGTAAGTTTTCAATTTTCTTAATACTTTCTGACGATACAATGATTTTTGAAGCGTTCAAAAGATCGTAAGTATTAAATGAATCTGTTGTTACCACTTTTACTTTTTTCAGATTTCTAGAACCCAAGTAAGCGTTTTCATTTTTTTCACTTAAAATGAAAAGCACTTTGTCATTTTCAACTTTCAAAGATGACATCAAAGCTTTAAAGTCTTTGGTTTTAGTTGATAAAGAACTTAAATCGTTCATTACCATGATTCCTTTATTCTTTGCTTGAAAAGAAAAAGCCGATTTCCTAGCCAATCTTTTAAGCTTAACATTAAGTTTAAAATGGTAGTTTCTTGGTCTTGGGCCGAAGATACGTCCACCACCAACTCTTGTTCCAGATTTGATGTTACCAGCTCTTGCTCCACCAGTTCCTTTTTGTTTTTTAATCTTCTTGGTTGAACCTGCAATTTCAGCTCTTTCTTTGGCTTTGTGCGTACCCTGACGTTTATTTGCCAAGTGTTGTTTGACATCCAAATAAATCGCATGGTTATTAGGCTCTATGCCAAAAATATCCTTGGATAGGTCTACAGATTTCTCTGTTGCCTTACCTTTCGCGTCGTGTATTTTTAACTTCATTACTTTATAATTGTTAAGGTTGAACCAATGGCTCCTGGAACAGAACCTTTAACTACAATAATATTTTTTTCAGCGATAACTTTAAGCACTTTGATATTCGCGATTTTAACTCTTGCATTACCCATTTGACCCGCCATTTTCATTCCTTTGAAAACTTTAGCTGGATAAGATGCAGCTCCAATCGATCCTGGTGCTCTCAATCTGTTATGCTGACCATGTGTTGCTTGACCTACACCGGCAAAGTTGTGTCTTTTTACAACACCCTGAAATCCTTTACCTTTTGATGTTCCCGCAACATCAACAAACTCTCCTTCTTCGAAAATGTCAACATTTACAACATCACCTAAACTTAAGTCTGAGAAGTTGCTAAATTCAACTAAGTCAGTTTTAGGTTCTGTTTTGGCTTTCTTAAAATGACCCTTCAAAGCATTTGGAGTATTTTTTTCTTTCTTGCTTCCAAATCCAAGTTGAACAGCATCGTAACCATCTCTGTCTTGAGTTTTAACCTGAGTTACAACACAAGGACCAGCTTCTATCATCGTGCATGGTAATGCCTTACCCTCGACACTGAAAATGCTAGTCATTCCGATTTTTTTACCAATTATTCCTGGCATGTTTTACTTTTTTAATTAATTATACTTTAATTTCTACATCAACTCCACTAGGCAATTCTAACTTCATCAAAGCATCAACTGTTTTAGATGAGCTACTATAGATATCCATTAACCTTTTGTAAGAACAAAGTTCAAATTGCTCTCTAGCCTTTTTGTTTACGTGTGGAGATTTCAACACGGTGTAAATTCTCTTGTGTGTAGGAAGCGGAATAGGCCCACTAACAACAGCACCTGTAGATTTTACAGTCTTAACGATTTTCTCAGCTGATTTGTCAACCAAGTTGTGGTCGTAAGATTTTAATTTAATTCGAATTTTTTGACTCATTTGTTTCTGCTTATATTATTATGCAACAACTTTACCATTTGCTTTATCAACTACATCCTGTGCGACATTTTTGGGAGCTTCAGCATAATGTGAAAATTCCATCGACGAAGTTGCTCTACCCGATGTAATTGTTCTTAACTGAGTAACGTACCCAAACATCTCTGATAATGGAACGTCTGCTTTCAGGACTTTTGCCCCGTTTTTGTCATCCATTCCTTTCATCATTCCACGTCTTCTGTTCAAATCACCTACGACATCACCCATATTTTCTTCAGGGGTAATAATCTCAATTTTCATAATTGGTTCCAATAGAATTGGTGAACAAGCTTTCATCGCGGATCTGTATGCCATTTTTGCGGCTAGTTCAAAGGACAATTGGTCTGAATCGACCGCATGGAAAGAACCATCAATCAACTGAACTTTCATCGCTTCAACAGGGAATCCAGCAAGAACTCCTGTCTTCATTGATTCTTTGAATCCTTTTTCAATTGACGGAATAAATTCTTTTGGAATGTTACCACCTTTAATTTTATTGACAAATTCAAGACCGGTTTTCTCTTGATCCTCTTGAGGTTCAATCTTAACAAGAATATCTGCGAATTTACCACGACCACCACTTTGTTTTTTGTAGACTTCGCGATGATCTGTCGCTGTTGTGATGTCCTCACGATAGGTAACTTGAGGAGCTCCCTGATTTACTTCTACCTTAAATTCTCTTTTGAGACGATCAACAATAATCTCAAGGTGAAGCTCACCCATTCCAGAAATGATTGTTTGACCTGATTCCTCATCCGTTTTAACCTGGAAAGTAGGATCTTCTTCTGAAAGTTTCTGAAGACCAATAGAAAGTCTATCCGTATCCGCTTGAGTTTTAGGCTCAATAGCAATTCCAATTACAGGATCTGGAAAGTCCATAGATTCCAAAATGATATGCGCATTTTCAGCACACAATGTGTCACCTGTTTTGATGTCTTTAAATCCAACAACAGCCCCGATATCACCAGCTCCAAGCTCTTTTACTTGCTTTTGCTCTTTGGCATGCATTTGAAAGATTCTTGAAATACGCTCTTTGTTATTTGATCTTGTATTGTATACATAAGAACCAGCGTCAAGTTTACCTGAATACGCTCTTACGAAACAAAGCCTTCCCACAAAAGGGTCAGTTGCAATTTTAAATGCAAGTGCAGAAAAAGGCTGGTCATAAGAGGGTTGTCTAATTTCTTCCTCTTCTGTTCTTGGATTTGTTCCTTTTATACCTTCAATATCTAAAGGTGAAGGAAGGATTTCCATAACCATATCTAACATGGCCTGAACACCCTTGTTTTTAAAGGCAGAACCACACATCATTGGTACAACTTTACCAGAAATAGTAGCCTCTCTTAAAGCATCCAATATTTCTCTTTCAGTAAGTGAATTTTCGTCTTCAAAATACTTTTCCATTAGAGTATCATCAAATTCAGCAACAGCTTCTAATAATTCTCCTCTTAATTTTCTTGCTTCCTCAATAACATCATCAGGAATTGGAATTTCTTTAAAGGTCATTCCCATATCCTCTTCATTCCAAATAATACCTTTAAAGTTGATTAAATCAACTACCCCTTGAAAATCGTCTTCTGAACCAATGTTAATTTGAAGTGGTAGCGCATGGCTTCCTAACATCTCCTTAACCTGGGCACATACATTTAAAAAGTCTGCACCTTGACGGTCCATTTTGTTTACAAATCCGATTCTTGGAACATTGTAATTGTTGGCTAATCTCCAGTTGGTTTCAGATTGCGGTTCAACACCGTCGACTGCAGAGAATAAAAATACCAATCCATCAAGTACCCTTAACGAACGATTCACTTCAACCGTAAAATCAACGTGTCCCGGTGTGTCAATGATGTTCATGTGATATTCCTGACCCCTGTAATTCCAATCTAATGTTGTTGCAGCAGAAGTTATGGTAATACCTCTTTCTTGCTCTTGCTCCATCCAATCCATAGTTGCAGCACCATCATGAACTTCTCCAATTTTATGGCTAACTCCACCATAATAAAGAATCCTTTCTGTTGTAGTCGTTTTTCCTGCATCAATATGAGCAGCAATCCCGATATTTCTTGTGTATTTGAGATCTCTTGCCATTTCTTAAAATCTAAAATGTGAAAATGCTTTATTTGCCTCAGCCATTCTTAAGGTGTCTTCTTTCTTTTTGAAAGCAGCACCTTCTTCTTTAGACGCAGCAATGATTTCTGCAGCTAATTTCTGAGCCATTGTTTTTTCATTTCTTTTTCGTGCAAATCCTATGAGCCACTTCATTGCGAGAGAAGCTTTTCTTCCTTCTCTAACCGGAGTTGGAATTTGGAATGTTGCTCCACCAACCCTTCGGCTACGAACCTCAACACTTGGTGTAATATTTTCTATTGCTTTTTTCCAGACATCAAGACCATCTTGGTCTTCCATTTTAGTATCTACCATATCAATGGCATCATAAAATATTCTGAACGCTAAACTTTTTTTACCAGAAAACATAAGATTGTTCACAAACTTTGTGACCACAACCTCATTAAACTTTGGATCTGGCAGAATAGCAATTTTTTTGGCCTTTCTTCTTCTCATTATATATTGATAATAAAGGTTATTTGATTATTTCTGCTTCGGACGCTTGGTTCCGTATTTAGATCTTCTTTGTGTTCGTCCTTGAACACCCGCGGTATCTTCAGCACCACGAACGATGTGATAACGGACTCCAGGAAGATCTTTAACTCTTCCTCCTCTAACTAATACAAGGGAATGTTCTTGAAGATTGTGACCTTCACCTCCGATGTAAGCGTTAACTTCTTTACCGTTCGTAAGGCGAACTCTTGCCACTTTCCGCATCGCCGAGTTTGGCTTTTTAGGGGTTGTAGTGTAAACTCTTACACATACACCTTTCCTTTGCGGGCATGAATCAAGTGCAGCAGATTTACTTTTCTTAACTACCGCTGTTCTTCCTTTGCGAACTAATTGTTGAATAGTTGGCATAAAAAAATACTCTTAATTGTAAATAAAATATTATCCTCAAACGTACTTTGAGGGGTGCAAAGTTACTACATTTTATTTATTACACAATAGGAAGAGGTAAAAACTTTCTTTTTTTTCGGGATTAACGCGTATTTACAATGATCAGGTATAAGTAAATTAACTGTAAATAACCTTTTTGATGGCATCGATTAAACGTTCTTTGTTCGGAAGAGCTTCGTCTATAAGGGTAGGGGAGAATGCAAATGGAGTATCCGTTTGAGTTACCCTAAGAACAGGAGCATCTAGATAATCAAAGGCATTGCTTTGTAAATGGAATGCTATTTCAGATGAAATAGAAGCAAATGGCCAAGATTCTTCTACCACAACACATCTATTTGTTTTTTTAACCGATTCGACAATACTTGCAAAGTCTAATGGTCGTATTGTTCTTAAATCAATGATCTCTATATCAATGTTTTCTTTGGCCAGTATTTCGGCAACTTCTTCAACAATTTTAATGATTTTCCCGAAGCTAACTACCGTAACATGAGTTCCTTTTCTTTTAACATCTGCTACTCCAATTGGTATGATATATTCTCCTTCAGGAACCTCCCCTTTGTCTCCGTACATCTTTTCAGACTCGAGAAAGACAACAGGGTCTTCATCTCGTATAGCAGCCTTAAGTAAACCTTTTGCATCTGCAGGGTTAGAAGGTGTGATTACTTTCAAACCAGGTACATGTGCGTAAAAAGCTTCAAAACTTTGAGAATGTGTAGCACCAAGTTGTCCCGCGGTCCCATTTCCTCCTCTAAAAACAATAGGACAATGGTATTGGCCCCCTGACATCTGTAACATTTTAGCTGCAGAGTTAATAATTTGATCAGCAGCCAATATGGCAAAATTCCAAGTCATAAACTCAACAATCGGTTTTAACCCATTCATTGAAGCACCAACGGCTATTCCTGTAAACCCCAATTCAGCAATCGGCGTATCGATAATCCGTTTTGGACCGAATTCATCAAGCATTCCTTGAGACACTTTATAAGCACCGTTATATTCGGCAACTTCTTCGCCAAGCAAAAAAACGCGATCATCTTTTCTCATCTCTTCTGACATGGCCTCTCTTAAAGCCTCTCTAAATTGTAATGTTTTCATTTTCTAAAGTATAATGAATGATAAAATTAACGATTAGTCTTGAAATATTATGCCACTTTTAGTTTTGCCATCTTTGAATTACTAAACTTTCCTTTGGCATAATTTAATGTGACATTTAGTGTTTTATGTTTGCTTGAAGGGTATTCAAACATTGCATCTGTTAAAATCGCCTCACAGATGGATCTAAGTCCCCTTGCGCCTAATTTATATTCAATAGCCTTTTCTACAATAAAATCAAAAACATCCTTTTCAAAACTCAGCTTTATACCATCCAATTCGAAAATTTTCACGTATTGTTTTACTAACGCATTTTTCGGTTCCGTTAGTATTCGTTTTAATGCCAAAGCATCTAAAGGATTTAGGTAGCTAATCACTGGAAATCTACCGATTAATTCCGGTATTAACCCAAAGGACTTGACATCCGTTGCATTCACATAATTGAGCAATGAATCCTTTTCAATATTGTCTTCCTCTGTTGAAGAAAAACCGATGGTCTGTTTGTTGACTCGTTTGGCAATTATTTTCTCAATACCATCAAAAGCCCCACCACAAATAAATAAAATTCCCCTTGTATTGATTTGAATCATTTTTTGTTCTGGATGTTTTCTTCCACCTTGAGGAGGAACATTAACTTCCGAACCTTCTAATAGCTTCAGCAATGCTTGTTGAACACCTTCTCCTGAAACATCCCGTGTGATTGAGGGGTTGTCATCCTTTCTGGCAATCTTGTCGATTTCATCAATAAATACAATGCCTTTTTCTGCTTCTTCCACATTATAATCAGAAACTTGTAGTAATCGTGACAATACGCTTTCAACATCTTCACCCACATAGCCAGCTTGTGTGAGAACCGTAGCATCTGCAATACAGAAAGGCACATTGAGTAACTTGGCAATGGTTTTGGCCAAGAGTGTTTTCCCTGTTCCAGTCCTACCAATTAAGATGACATTTGATTTTTCAATTTCAATGTTGTCCATTGGAGCATTAAGTCTTTTGTAATGATTGTACACCGCAACAGAGAGTACTTTTTTTGCTGTTTCTTGTCCTATAACGTATTCATCAAGATCAGCTTTTATATCCTTCGGAAACTTTATTTTTAATTCCTTTTTAGTAGATATTTTTTTCTTTGAAACATTAAATTCCTCAGAAACAATTTGATTTGCTTGAGAGGCGCAGTTTTCACAAATATGGCCAGTAACACCAGCAATTAAAATCTGAACCTCCTCTCTTTTAAGGCCACAAAACGAACAACTTGTATTCTTTTTTGACATTATTTTGGGTTTCTAAGTAGGATTTCATCTACCATTCCATATGCCTTTGCTTCCTCAGATGTCATCCAGTAATCACGATCAGAATCTTCCCAAACTTTGTCATATGATTGTTTTGAATGAGTAGCAATGATATCATAAAGCTCCTTTTTCAGTTTTTGAATTTCCCTTGCTGTGATTTCAATGTCACTTGCTTGACCTTGAGCACCTCCAAGTGGTTGATGAATCATTACTCTTGAGTGTTTTAATGCACTTCTTTTCCCGTCTGCTCCTGCACACAAAAGAACAGCTCCCATAGAAGCGGCCATCCCTGTACATATGGTTGCAACGTCAGGACGGATGTATTGCATCGTATCATATATTCCAAGACCTGCATATACAGAGCCTCCTGGAGAATTTAAATATATTTGAATGTCTTTCTTAGAATCAACTGATTCTAAGAAAAGTAATTGGGCATTTATAATGTTTGCTACTTGATCGTTTATTCCGGTACCTAAAAAAATAATTCGATCCATCATAAGTCTTGAAAATACGTCCATCTGACTCATATTCAGTGAACGTTCCTCTATAATGTATGGCGTAAGTGATGATTCTATATAATGATCAACAAAAGTACTATTGATTCCCATATGCTTTGATGCATATTTTCTAAATTCTGCTCCTTCTTTCATTCTTTATTTTAAAATATGTTTGGCTAAATTAATCAATATCACTTTAATTGTTCTCTATTTTTCTAATTTTAAAATGTGGATTGTATAGAATCAATAAAAAATAAACGTATTGGCTTTTCTGTTCTGAATTGGGGGCTGGGGCATGTGACAAGATCTGTTTCAATTATTCATCAACTAAAAACCCAATCAAATCAAGTCTTTATATTCTGCAACAATGAGCAAAAAAATATTTTTAGTCAGTATTTATTAGATGTTTCCTTTATAGATCACGAGGGTTATCCATTTAAGTTTAGAGGCAAAGGTAATTTTAAGAGGGATTTATTTCGTTCCTTATTTGCGCTCTACACACATTCTAAGTTAGAAAACTGCTTATGTGAGAAATATGTGCTAAGTCATAACCTTGATTTATTAATTTCTGATCAACGATATGGTTTTTATTCGACTAAGGTTCCAAGTATATTTATTACCCATCAATTAAAATTTCCTCTCAAGGGGGTCTATCGGATATTTAATAAGATAAATAAACATCAGATTTTAAAATTTGGATCTATTTGGGTAGTGGATAATCAGATTAATTTAGCTGGGAAGCTCTCAATAAATCAATCTTATAAAAATTGTTTTAATATTGGACATCATTCTAGGTTTCTTTTGCTCCAAAAACAAGTTTCAAAAGATATTAATTCAGTATTAATAGTAAATGGGCCATTCAGTTATTCAGACTATTTGATTGACCATTTTTCTAAAGAACTTGAATCAAATAAAATTGAATATGTAATTGGTGGAGTGCATGTTTCTGGCTTGTTAAGTAAAGTTGATACTCGAGCTATCTTTGTGCCAAATACATCTATGAATGATGCTGATGTAATCCTATCTCGAACAAAAGAGATATGTGGTTATTTCGGCTATAGCACTTTAATGGATTGTACGATACTTTGTTGTTCATTTAATTTGATCCCAACACCTGGACAGTTGGAGCAGATATACCTATCGAAACTGCATAAAAAAAGCTCCTAAAAGGAGCTTTTTATTATATCAATATGAATAGTTGATTATTCAACAGTGCTTTTAAAAGCTTCATCGTTAAAGAATTTCACAAATTCTCTGTCTTGAGCAGCTTTTGATTTAAGATTGCTGTCAGCTTCAATAGCCAATGCAAGCTTCGCTACAACATCGCTTACACCAGAACCAGATCTTGCAGCCATGATAGCCGACAAATAAATTGCATCAGCTTCATTGTCATCGCTTGAAGCAAGAGTTGCTTCGGCATCAGTAAGATTCCCTTGAAGTAATTGTGAAAGGGCTTTATTAAAAGTATTACCACTTATATTCCCTTCGGCTGTGCTATAATTACCATCTAAAATATCTAAAGCGGCCGTATTTGTTTTAACGGTTGCCATTTTCTCAGTGGACATTCCTTTAGCCGATGATAATAAAGTTCTGCTTTTTGTTCTATCGTCTTCTAGGATTGCAATTGCAGCTAAGTTGTTCATGGTTTCTCCGGATTCAACTATAGCAGCAGAGGCTTCTAAATTTTCTTTTGCTCCAGAAATATTTCCCTGAATGTAGTTTAAAGCACCCAAGTTATTGTACACACGGCTATCATTTAAAGAAGAAGCTACCGAATTGTAAAGAGCAATTCTTGAATTGATGTCTTTAAGAAGAGTTTCACCAGTAAATAGTACTTCTTCGACAGTCAGAGTGTCCGTATTGTTAGAGGAAAATGCAATCATTTCATCATCTGTTAATCCACTCTCTTTGTAATTGATAGTGATAACCGATCTACGAATATTTGGAAAGACATCTTTCTCAAGTAATTTAAATGACTTACCAAGAGTAACCATTTCTTTCTCTCTAGCTTCTGGATCAGAAACTCTTTCCAGTATTCTAACAAACAAGTTTTTGTCACCTTCAGAAATACTTTCTGTTGCAGCCAATTGTTTTTTAAATTCTTCGAAATCTTCACCTAGACCTTTTTTGTCATAAGTTGCAGTGTCCATGTACTTATCGAGCTTTGCTTTCTTCATCAGTTTAGCAAAAGCATTACTGGCAGTATTTACACGGTCTTTAGAAAGGTCTCCATTCTTAGCAAATTCCCCATCAGGTGATGCGTATCCGCGTACACTGATTGATTCAATTTCAATTTTTGAATTGTTTTGTGCGGAATCAATCCAGGTAACGAGCGTTTTAATGTCCTCGTCCTTG
>CAJQPH010000128.1 GCA_905480165.1 uncultured Flavobacteriales bacterium | reverse complement strand
TTATTAGGAATTTATGGATTGCAAATTTAAACAAATTAAAGGATGATAGGAAGCGTTCTACCTAGCAATGTGAAAAATGGGCAAAACTTCCATTTTTCTTGCTTCTGGTGAATAAAAATTATGAATTATTATTGAAGTTTTAAAGTACCTAATGGTTATAAGAATTATCTTTGTTCCATGCATCAAAAAATTATTATTCTTGATTTTGGGTCTCAATACACCCAATTGATTGCCAGAAGGATTAGGGAGCTCAATGTATATTGCGAAATACATCCATGGAATAAAATTCCAGAGTTGGACGCTTTAGTGGTTGGGGTTATATTATCAGGAAGTCCATTTTCGGTATTAGATAATAAATCACCTCATCCAGATTTATCAAAAATAAAAGGAAAATTACCTCTTTTAGGGATTTGTTTTGGTGCACAATTTCTATCTCACAACTTTGGGGGAGAAGTATTGCCTTCAAGTACTCGTGAGTATGGAAGGGCATTGATCTCAAAAATAAATGCTAATGAAACCATTTCCAAGGGAATGACTTCAGGATCACAAGTTTGGATGTCTCATGGTGATACCATTAAAAGTATTCCTGAAAACTATTCAGTTTTTGCTTCAACTGAAGATGTTGAGGTGGCAGGATACTCCATAAATGGAGAACAGACCTATGGTGTTCAATTTCACCCTGAGGTATATCATTCCACGGAAGGAAAGATTTTGTTAAAAAACTTTATGGTTGACATCTGTGGATGCCAAGGTGATTGGACACCCCATTCTTTTGTAAATGAAACCTGTGATAATTTAAAAAATCAAATTGGAGAAGATAAAGTGATCTTAGGCCTTTCTGGAGGAGTTGATTCCTCTGTAGCAGCTGTCCTTCTTCATAGATCCATTGGTACTCAACTGCATTGTATATTTGTTGATAATGGTTTATTAAGAAAAAATGAGTACGAATCAGTTCTTGATTCCTATAAAGGCATGGGATTGAATGTAGTAGGTGTAGATGCTGCAGAAAGATTTTATGATGCTTTGGACGGTGTTGCCGATCCCGAACTTAAACGAAAGGCTATAGGAAAAGTGTTTATTGATGTATTTGAGGAAGAATCAAAAAAAATACAGGATGCACGTTGGTTAGGTCAGGGAACTATTTATCCCGATGTCATCGAATCTATTTCTGCTACAGGAGGACCTTCTCAAACCATAAAATCTCATCACAATGTGGGAGGCTTACCCGATTATATGATGCTAAAGGTTGTAGAGCCTTTAAAACAACTTTTTAAAGATGAGGTGAGACGTATTGGGAAATCATTGGAAATTGATTCTAAGATTTTAGGCAGACATCCTTTTCCCGGTCCAGGCTTAGGTATTCGTATTTTGGGAGATGTGACAAAAGAAAAGGTACGCATTTTGCAAGAGGTTGATTATATTTTTATTGAAGGATTAAAAGAACATGGTTTATATGATGAGGTTTGGCAGGCTGGAGCTATTTTTCTACCCATTCAATCGGTTGGTGTAATGGGTGATGAAAGAACTTATGAAAATGCCGTCGCCCTCAGGGCTGTGTATTCTACGGATGGAATGACTGCCGATTGGTGTCATTTACCGTATGATTTTTTAGCTTTAATATCTAATAGGATCATTAATCAAGTTAAAGGGATCAATAGGGTAACTTACGATATAAGCTCTAAACCCCCTGCTACAATAGAATGGGAATAGTATGAAATCGATATTAATTGTGTTTTTTGTTTGTTTGGCTTTTTTCTCTTTTGAGCAGAAATATGCAAGCATTGGTGAAAAAGATGGAGAAATGTATTATATGCATAAAGTTGAATCCAACAATTCCCTTTACAGCATTTCGGTTACTTACGAAACGTCAATTGATCAATTAAAAGAGAATAATCCTGAACTTTCAGAAGGACTAAAAATCGGACAGTTGATCTGGATTCCTGTAAAATATGACGACCTCATTCATATTGTGCGGCATCGTGAAACTTTATATGGGATTTCGAACAGATATTCTAAACCTATTGATACAATTGTTGCTTACAATCCCAATGTTAAAGAAGGTCTTCAAAAAGGTCAAGAAATTATAATTAAAAACATTATTCGTCCCATCAAGTTAGAATCCTCTAATGATAATCCTTTTAGTACCCATTCTAATATTGAAAACACTTCTTCTGAGTTTGAAGATTCTCTTGTTCAATATGTTGTTCATTCGGGTGAGACACTATATTCTATTTCAAGAAGATTTATGGTTTCGATTGATACATTGTCCAATCGAAATAAATTAAGTTCGAATGTATTGAGTGAAGGTCAAGTACTCATTATTCCATTGAAAAAAGAACTTGAAGTAAAAGAACGAGAAGATCAAGATACATTGGGTGAAGTCACCGAAATGGTTTTAGATAGTGTTTCGTATCTTGAAAATGATTCAATTCATCGAAATGTAGTCGTCTTTTTACCTTTTAACCTAGATACTGTTGATGTTCGCAACATCAGAAGATTCGCCGTAGATTATTACATGGGGGCATTGTTGGCAATTGATTCATTAAAAAATCACGGTGTAAAGTGTGACTTTTACTTTTATGACTATGAATCACAAATCAATCCATTTGATAGTCTTTTAAAAAGAGAAGAACTTGTAAATTCAGATTTGATTTTTGCCCCATTCAATTATAAAAAAGCAAAAAAACTAAAAGAATGGTCATCAGATAAAACAATGAAAATTGTTTATCCACTCAAAAGCCTCAATAAGCTGCATGATTATAGAGAAAATGATTTTTTTATGGAGCCAGAAGGTCGAGCAAAACAATATATTTTGGCCAAACACCTTTCGAATGTAGATTCATGTCAATTGGTTTTTATCAAAACAAGTGATTCCTTGGAATTAGTCAATCAAAATAAGTTTTTAGAAGTGTATTATAACATTAATGCGAAAACAAAGTTGATTGAGGCTAACGCTACGAATTACAAGTTTTTTACAAATAAAAAAAACATAAAAACCTTATACGTTCTGCTTTCCGAAGATGAGGAAATTGTCAAAGATGTTTTGAGTTTCGCTAGTGAAAAAGAGGATGTTATTATTTATGGTAAAGAACAATGGATTAAAAAAATCAAATATACATCTAGCATTGAGAATATAACGCCATTTAGATATTCTGTAGGAACTCATTTGGATTATAACAACCCCTCTACAAAAAGCATTCACCGAAGGTATAGGAGTAGATTCAATTCAGATTTGACAAAGATGTCAGGAATTGGTTATGATGCAACGTTAAACATTGTATTGCACTTGTTGTATGACACGTCATTACAGAAGGGATTGGTTCACAACTTTAGATTCGATTTTGAAGGAAGCCCATTGAATCATAATATGGGTGGTTACATATTAAATTTTGATAACTTGGACATTTCAATAGTTGAATAATGGATAGAAATCAAATTTCATCCTCGTTCGAAGAAATACAAAGTTACGTTTGCGAAAAGCTTGAAGAGCTTGATGGGGATTCATTCTTTGAATCTGACTTATGGTCAAGAGATCAAGGAGGCGGAGGTCGAACCAATACCATAAAAGAAGGAGCTGTAATTGAAAAGGGAGGAGTGGCTTTCTCAAAAGTTTTTGGAGCCGTTTCAAGTCAAATGTCCAAACAATTAAAATTGGATGGGGATTCTTTTTTTGCTACAGGTGTTTCTATTGTTCTTCATTCTAGAAAAGTCGAACATCCTATCATTCATATGAATATTCGGTATTTTGAAATTGATGAAGATAAATATTGGTTTGGAGGAGGTATTGATTTGACACCTATTTATATCGATGAAGATCTTGCCATTCGTTTTCACCAAAAATTGAAAAAATTATGTGATAAATATGACCCATCTATGTATATCCGATATAAAAAATGGGCAGATGATTATTTTTATTTAAGTCATAGGAAAGAGTCAAGAGGAGTAGGGGGAATCTTTTTTGATCAGATGTCCGAAAATGAAAATATGACTAAAGAACAAATTCTTGAATTTTGTTTAGGGCTTGGACGATTATTTCCAATATTGTATGCTGAACAAATTTCCGAGTCAAAAAGAATGGATGAAATGAAACGAGATTGGCAATTATTAAGACGGAGCCGTTATGTTGAGTTTAATTTGTTACATGATAGAGGAACAAAGTTTGGGATATATTCCGGGGGAAGAACAGAGTCTATTTTGTTGAGCATGCCACCTGAGGCAAAATGGGTATACAATTATCAAGAAAAAGAGGATACTTTGGAATATCAAACCCAACAAATTCTCAGGAGTAATAGAACTTGGATCAATTCTTAATTGATCTAAAAGTCAAATTAATTCTTTTGCCTATTTCTTTTTTCGTTTTAGGAATATGATGTTTCCAGTGATGTTGCAAAGTTCCTTTCATGACTAATAAGCTCCCATGCTGCATCTCGATATAGAATTTATGATTTTGCACCTTATGTCTAAATTTAATTTTTCTTGTTTCGCCCAAACTTAACGAGGCAATGAAGGGGTTTTCACCAAGCTCTTTTTCATCATCTGCGTGCCATCCATTTCCATCAGAACCGTTGCGATAAACATTCACAAGTACTGAGTTGAAATTCCTATTGGTAAACCTTTCGAGGTCCTGACAAATTTCTTTTAAAGTTGTCGTAAATGCGTGGCTTTCTAGCTTCGTTCCTGAATAGCTGTAAACTTGATTTTCTTTTGTGAAAAACGCTTCTAAACGAGGAGATTTAAATTGTTTACCGAATAAGGTTATATTTCTTTGTTCGTATTGGATGTAAGTCTCTAATTCTTTAAAAAAACGGTTTGCTTTCTGATCAGTATAAAAGGACTTGATGTAATTGACTTCACCATCTACATTTGCTAAATTCATCATAAATACCCCATGATATTATACATGGTATAACCCGCCCATTCTTTGATTAATTTATCCCACATCGCAAAAGCGTTTTGGCTTGGAATAAATTCAGTTAGCGATATTGATTCATTATGTATGGAATAATGATCGGTAGTAAATGGTGAGCAACTTATGCCTTCTTTTTCAAAACAAGCGAGAGCTCTTCTCATGTGCATCGAGGAGGTAATAAGTAAATGGTTTTGTTTTGAAAACCCTTTTTTTTCAAAAATCAACCGAGTTTGATGGGCATTTTCGTGGGTGTTTCGAGATTTATTTTCAACGATAATGTCTTCTTCGGGAATTCCCATCGAAATAAGATCTTGCCTTAATTGCTTGGCCTCATGCAAGCCTTCTTTTAAGACATAACCAGAATCACCTGTAATAACAATCTTATTTATTTTCTTTTTTTTGTAAAGCTGAATCGCTTGCCATATTCGGTCAACTCCTCTTCTTGCACTAAGTCTATTTAGATCCTTGTTGTATTCAAACATTCCTGATAATACAATCCCATATTCGTGTTGCTTCAGTTTTTCGATTTGTAATCCTTCTATTTCCCATAGAGAAACCAATCGATTTACAATAAAACCATTTGAGAAGAAGAAAAAAACAAACAGGGCACTCCACATAAATCTTTTTTTCCAAACCCTATCTTTTATATAAAAAAACAAACCAACACTAACTAACAGCCAAGTAAATGGGGACAGAAGAAAGAGAAGTAATTTGGAAAGAACAAAAAACATAGTCAATCAATTTTTGAATTGGGGTTACGACTTACGATTCAAATTTAGTCAATCTTTAAATAATTATATTTTTGATAGTTTATTCTTATTTACGATAATGTTAAGACTCTTTGGTGCAACTTCAATTTTAATCGTCTTTCCTTCTTTTATATGTTCACCATCATAATGAGCGAGATCATCATTTAATTTTAAAATTGCTTTTTTAAATTTGATGGTCTCTACAAATTTCGACTTATGTCCTTTTTTTCCAATAAAACGTGCAACTAAAAATGGACTGGTCCATTTTGGGAATGGTTTGACAATAACCATTTCAATAATCCCATCTTGAACACTTGAATTTGGGGATATAGCAAAACGGTTTCCTAGCTCAGAGGTGTTTGCAATGGATAGTAAAAAGGCATCAACACTTTTACTTTTATCTTCAATTTCTATTTCTACTTGTATCGGTTTGTACTTGTAAAATTCTTGAACAGTATGTTTGATATATGTTTTTAGTCCCCTTTTCCGAGATCGATCAAATTTTTTGGCAATAAATGCATCTATTCCATATCCTCCTATTCCTAGAAAATGAGAATCGTTTACCGCAACCGTATCTATTTGAAGTTGAAAACAATTATTTAGACATTTGATTGCCCTAACCGTACGATTGGGGATGCCCATGTGATTTGAGATTCCATTACCAGAGCCTCTTGGAATAATTGCCAAACAGGAATTAGAATGGATTAAATTTACTCCGATTTCGTGTGCTGATCCATCACCTCCAACTGCACAGACGATGTCTATTTTTCTCGACACTGCCTCTCTTGTTAATTCGGCAGCATGACCTTTATATTGACTATAATATAATTGATAATCGAATTTTTGATGATTCAGGTGCTTTCGAATAAGTGTAGGTAATTTCTTTTTTCTACGCGTTCCAGAAATGGGGTTAATGATGAACCAAATTGTTGTTTTTTTTGTCGACAATCCTAGTGATTTTAATCGTTCACTTCAAAAATGTAGAAATTTTATGACAAATCTTATTATTTATACACTCAAAAAAACAAATGTCTCACTTGTTATTAGAGAATTTCGTCATATATTTGCACTCTCAAATTGAGTTTTTGAGATTTTAATGGCCCGTTCGTCTAGTGGTTAGGACGCCAGGTTTTCATCCTGGTAACAGGGGTTCGATTCCCCTACGGGCTACTCTTATTGGCCCATTCGTCTAGTGGTTAGGACGCCAGGTTTTCATCCTGGTAACAGGAGTTCGATTCTCCTATGGGCTACAGTTTTGAATTAAAATATGAACTTAAATAAATAAAATGGCAAATCATAAATCAGCGATTAAACGAATTAGATCGAATGAAAAAAGAAGGGTGTTGAACAAGTATCAACACAAAACCACGCGTAATGCGATGAAAACCTTAAAAGAAACAGCAAAAAAAGCGGATGCAGTTAAATTACTGCCGGCAGTATTCAATATGATTGATAAATTAGCGAAAAAGAATATTATTCACGATAACAAAGCGTCAAACCTTAAATCTGGTTTGCAAATGCATGTAAACGGACTATAGTTCTATTCTTTTTAAGAATTTTAAAAGGGGCTTCAGGGCCCCTTTTTTTATTAAGTTTGTTTTGAAATGAGACTGATTCTATTATTAATTTCTTTTTTTGCTTACTTCGGAGTGAGGTCGCAAATCGGTTTTTCTGAATATTCTTCTGATACACTTTTAAGTGATTTTCGCACATTTGGTTCAATGAGTTCAAATAATGAAGGGCTTGGAGTGTTGGATCAATCATTTATTTCAATTGAGAACCCACATTTTTTTTTATCAAGTGAAATCTCGCGACCATTAGGATCAACCATTGATCAGATTCATTTCAATAAGAGACACATTAAACAAGAGATAAGTGCATTGCCGCATATTGGCTTTGGTTATATTTTTGGAAGCCAAGGGGCACAACGTGTTTCATTTAGATACGGACAGGTGTTACCTAATAATTGGGTTGTAAATACCCAAATCAATACCAACAAACTCGAAGGTTTTTTTAGAAATACAGCATATTCTCAATCTCATTATGGGTTTTCACTTTCAAAGCAGTCTGATACATATGGCTTGTTAATTAGCGGGGAAACGAATAAAATAGAAAGAGAGTGGAGTGGAGGAGTCTTAAATGATTCACTATTGGATTTTTTCGCCCCTCAGTTTATTCCTGTCCTTAAAGAAAGTTGTAACTCTACTATAAAAGGTTTTAATGCGGCTATAGGTAGTTATTTGGTTCTCATTAATAATGATAAGTTTCGTTTAAATTATATAAATGAGTCATCTGTGTTTGGTTTAAACAGACTATTCAATGAAACAGATACTTTGATTGGTATTTATGAAAATACAAATTTTGATACATTGGTTTCGAGAGATCAATTTCAACAAAGCACATTGGACCATTTTTCTGGTTTGAGGGTGAATTCAAGTAATTCTCAATATAGTATAGGAGTAAAAGCCAGTTATTGGAATTATCGGAATATGGGACTTTTTAGGGATACATTGGAACTAGATGTTGAACACAAGTTTAAACTTAATTGGAAGCAATTTAAGTTTAATCACTCTGCCTCCTATAATGTTTTAGGCGCTTTTCGAAACTGGAAAATGAGGCAAGTAATCTCTTTCAAGCAGGATAATATTGGTTTAAATCGTTTCATAAGCTATCAGTTCAATAATAGTCTAGTTAAAAACATACCTCAGGTTTATCAGCGATTTTATGTATCTAATAATACAGCATATAATAACTCCAACATGAATTTGGAATCTAGTTATACACAAGAATTGAGTGCAAGATTCCATCAAACCTTGGACACAAATCACTTATTGAATATTTCACTTTCATATGGATTGGGAATTCAACGAGGCATCTATTATTTTGATTCTCAAAGTTTAAATTGGGAGAACAATAGTTCATTAAGTGACAATAATATTCACCAACTCAAATTTGCCATTGCTTACCAAAAGAATCATCTTAATATTCGTCAATCATATCAATACACCCAATTGAATAATCAAACATTAATTATTCCTCGTCATTATCTATATGGCTCAATAGATTATAAAATGGGTGTCTTCAAGGACAAGAAGATGGAGCTGACTTTTGGCCTAACTTATTCCTTGAGTTCAAAAACAAATATCATTCCTGTTATTGAAAATATGGGGGTTTATGATTTCTTGAATATCGATATAAATAATATTCAAAACAGCATATTTAATTTAGGAGCTTATACATCCATAGAAATTGAAACCTTTAGGTTTTTTCTGAAAGTTAATAATTTAGGTTATTTGTGGAATGACCTACAATGGAATTATGTTGAAGGTTTATATCTACCTGAAGTAGCCGTTCGTGTTGGAATTACTTGGGATTTCTGGAACTAATCTGTATTAAGATTAGCCATTTATTACTTCAAGCATTTTTGCGCCAATCTGAGCTGGTGAATCAACCACATGTATGCCACATTCTCTCATGATTCGTTTTTTGGCTTCGGCAGTGTCGTCAGTGCCTCCTACAATTGCTCCAGCATGCCCCATTGTTCGCCCTTTAGGTGCTGTTTCTCCCGCAATAAAGCCAACTACTGGTTTGGTTCCGTTTTCTTTTACCCATTTGGCAGCATTGGCTTCTAGGTTTCCTCCTATCTCACCAATCATAACGATTCCGTCTGTATCTGGATCGTTCATTAATAGTTCAACAGCTTCTTTTGTTGTTGTTCCAATAATAGGATCACCACCAATACCAATTGCTGTGGTAATTCCCAAACCTGCTTTAGCAACTTGATCAGCAGCTTCATAGGTTAAAGTTCCCGATTTAGAGACAATACCTATTTTACCTTTCTCAAAAACAAATCCAGGCATGATTCCAACTTTGGCCTCATCCGCAGTAATTACTCCGGGACAGTTAGGTCCAACCAATCGACAATCGAAATTATCTATGTATGCTTTAGCTTTGACCATGTCATTCACAGGGATTCCTTCGGTAATACAAACAATCACCTTGATACCTGCTTCTGCAGCTTCCATGATCGCATCTGCAGCAAAAGCTGGTGGTACAAAAATGATTGAAACATCTGCGTTTGTTTTGGTGACAGCTTCGGAAACAGAGTTAAATACTGGTTTATCTAAATGAGTTTGGCCACCTTTTCCAGGAGTAACTCCACCCACGACATTGGTTCCATATTCAATCATTTGACTGGCATGAAATGTTCCTTCGCTTCCTGTAAAACCTTGAACAATAATTTTTGAATTTTTGTTGACTAGTACACTCATTTAGACTTTGTTTTGGGGTCAAAAATAATCAATGACAGATGAATAGCAATAGCAATTGAATTATTTTATTAGGATTTATGAGAATTTAAAATTTAGAGATGGTTTTCTATATCTGAAATCCTATTTAAAGTTTAATGCCTTCGATAATATATCCTTGCTTTGATAGAAGTTCAATCAATCCTTCACTTCCACACAAATGAGCCGCGCCAACGGCCAAAAATACACTTTGATTATCAATAATAGAAACAATTTTAGACATCCAATTTAGGTTTCTATTTATAAGTAATTCTTCTCGCATCATATTCATGATATCAGATTGTGAATATGCGCAAAGTGAATCTAAATTTTGAGAATTGTATATGGTTTCCATGGTTTCAAAGTCTGTCTTACTTTGTTTAAGCTCTCTGAGTTGATTCATCAACATTTCGATTTGGATGGCGTATTCAATACTATTGAAAATATTAAGTTGTTCTTCAATAGTTTCAAGTCCAAGAGGTTTTAAATTTAAACTATCGGCTAATTTCTCAAGTTCTTCCTCATGCGATTTCGAAACAAGAGGCAAAGTGTTTTGTAGCATGAATTGCATCAACACAAAAGGCTTTGCGTTTTTAAAGTTGTTCTCAAAATTCTTTTTACTCATCAATAAGTCGCGTCCTGCCCATGTAACGAGGCTATCCCATTGTGATGCTGTACAAAAGTCTTCAATCTGTTTGCTTGAATCAAATAGTGAAGAAGGATCGATAGACTGTTCAGAGACATTTTTAATTTCCAAACACAGAGCATTACATTTTGAAAGATATTTTTCAATATCGACTGGAAAGAAAAATCTTTCTTCACTCATTACGTGCATCGTGCCGAATAAGTAAGACGTATGCTCCATACCTTCATGATTAACTGAATACAAGAGTGTGTTTTGTTGTGCAAATGGCTGCAAGGAAAATCCCAATGAGTAGATAGCCAGAAGTAATAGTATGTATTTATGCATTAAATAGTAAAAGGACTTAAGGCTAATTTAATGAATTAAGATCATCATCAGAGAAACCATCTTCAAAATCATTGAATCCAAAATCATCCTCTTCGCTATTTTCAATTGATTCGGTGATCATTTGAAAGTCATCTGAAAGCTCTTTGGATTCTTCTGGGGGATTTGAACCAACAGAAAGCATAAGTTGAGGCGTATCAGGAGTATCTTCTTGAATTCCAATCAATTCAATTAGAAAAATCCACATTTTTAAAAAGTCATAAACGAGAATAAATTTCTGATCTGGATCCGACAAATGATCTCTAACTTTTGTGTCTTTCATAATTTGAACCTGAGACTCTTCTCCTTCAGTCAAATCTAGTAAACTGATCTCTTCGCCCTTATCCCAATTTTCGTTTGAAACATAAAAACTGGCCATTTGATCTCCTTTAAATTCAAATGAATTAATAATGGTTTGAAAGAAAGTTTCAAAATCTTCACCATCGGAAACGAGTATATCATGAAATATTTCCTCATTATTTTTGGAGTCTAACAGAATTCTAAATTTTAATCCAGGCATAATTATTAATACATGTTAATTGAGTGATTCTTTGATTTCTAGCCCCATTTCTCTACCAATAGTCAACATTAGAGCTTTGGCGTCATCATAGGAATTTGGAATTTCACCTTCAAGAATGGCCTCTTTTATTTTACTTTTTATAACCCCAACTTCATAACATGGGCCTAGATTAAATGATTTCATGATTTCTTCACCTTTAACAGGTGGTTGAAAATTACGAATTTTATCCTTTTCTTCAACGGCTTGAAGTTTTTCCGAAACCAATTTAAAGTTCTCTTGGTAACGCTTTACCTTAAATTCATTTTTGGAGGTGATATCAGCATTACACAATAACATGAGGTCTTCAACATCCTCACCTGCTTCATTCAATAATCGCCTTATTGCCGTATCAGTTACCGACCCTTTTACCAATGCTATTGGGCGAAGATGAAGTCTAACTAGTTTTTGAACATATTTCATTTTAGCATCCAAAGGAAGGCGATGGTACTTGAATATTCGGGGCACCATTTTTGAACCCAATTCTTCGTGACCATGAAACGTCCATCCAATTTTTTTGTCAAATCTTTTCGTTGGCGGTTTAGCGATATCATGTAGTAGTGCAGACCACCTTAACCAAAGCTTATCCGAAGTTTTTGAGACATTGTCAACCACCTGAAGTGTATGCAAGAAATTGTCCTTATGGCTTTTCCCGTTAATGGTTTCAATTCCGGATAATTCAAGTAATTCTGGAAAAATATATTCAAGTAGGCCCGTTGATTTTAATAGCTTAAATCCTCTTGATGGACAAGGACTCATTAATATTTTATTAATCTCATCAGTAATTCTTTCTCGTGAAATAATTTTAATTCTTTCGGATTGATCTCGAATAGATTTTAGACATGAAATGTCAATTTTAAAGTCAAGCTGACTGGCAAACCTAATTGCTCTCAACATTCTCAATGGATCATCACTGAAGGTTTCGGAAGGATCTAAAGGAGTTCTAATTGTTCCGTTCTCAATATCTGTTTCCCCATTGAAAGGATCAATAAGCTCACCAAATGAACTGGGGTGTAGGTTTATGGCTAAGGCATTAATAGTGAAATCTCTTCTGTATTGATCATCTTTTAAAGACCCAGGAGACACTTTCGGATTTCTCGAGTCCTTTGAATAGGACTCTTTTCGAGCGGTAACAAATTCTACATCAACGTCTTTATATCTAAAATGTGCAGTCCCAAAATTTTTAAATACAGAAACTTTCTTGACGCGTAATATTTCAGCAACATTCTTGGCAAATTCAAGACCGTCACCATAAACAACTATGTCAATATCTTTTGATTTCTTTTCAAGTAATAAATCCCGAACAAATCCTCCGATAACAAAAGCTGAACCTTCATTATCTTCAAGATATTTCTTTATTACTTTAAAGACTGGATGTGATAGGTATGATGTAAAATCTCGGTGCATGGAATTACACAAAAATAACGAAACTAAATAAGGTGATACTAATTATACTATTCCGCTGATTCGTCATCATCTGAATCAAAAGAAAAAAGCCCTCCTTCAATTGGTTCGTCATCATCAAAATAACGGAAGTTTTTGCCACTTTTCTTGTGCGCAGTCATTTTTTTTGCTTTTTTGCCTCCTCCTCCTTGATCGGAATCATAACCTTTAGATTTTCCTTTAAAGGACTTCTTACGAGGTTCGTTTTTTGATTCTTCTATTGGAGTTGAATCCGATTGGTCTGTATTGTTATTTTGTCTCGGTGCCGAAGTGTGTGATGATCTTTGGTCTCTATTTCCAGTATTTGATGGACGAGATCGGTCATTTCTGTTTTCTGCCTCTTTGACTGCTAAATGTCTATTATTAATTTCATAGCCATCAAGTGCCGATATGGCATTTTTAGCTTCGTCAGCGTCAAACATTTCAACAAATGCGAACCCTCTTGGTTTACCGGTGTCTTTGTCGGTTGGTATATTTACTTTGTTTACCTTCCCATATTCTTCGAACAATTCGGTTAATTGCTCCTTGCTTACACCAAAATCTAATTTGGCAACAAAAATACTTGTCATAGAAAAAATCTGTTCTTTCTGTTTATATATTAATTCGCCTCGAAATTAGAACAAAAAATTTAAATAGTTGATATTCTTGGGGTTATTGATACGAAAATAATTTAAATTTTATAAGTTGGCATGAATTCCAAATTGAATAATCCGAGGTAAACCAGGTCTCAATCCTGCAGGTCTTAACGCAACTACGTAAGCTTTATTGGTAAGGTTTTGAATATTTAAATTGATAGAAATTTTTTCGTTGATGTGATATTTGAGAACACCATCAACAATGAGATATCCAGGAATGTTTTCGACCAAAGATATTTCATCATTTCCGGCCTGAGCCCTCATTGTAGAGTTGTATTTTGCATTAAGATAGAATTCAAATTTATCGTAACATAGACTTAACCTTCCTGACACTTGATGCTTGGCAAGATATGGGAATTCATATCCTTCATATACATTCCCCCAGCTTTCAAAGTCACTATCGAATGATGATGAAAATTCTGCATTGGTATAGGTATACGATAAAGTAATAGGCATTGTGAATTCACTTTTAATCTTAAACATCTTTAAAGTTTGCATTGTGGCAAAGAGTTCTACTCCCAACGTTCTTGCTGCTCCTCCATTATAAAAAGTGCCAGATCCATTTCCACCCGTTGCGGCCAAGTCATTTCCTAGTAAGTTCTTGTAATCTGTATAAAACAAGACCGTTTGAAAATTAATGTTATGGCTAAAGTGTTTTGTTCCTAACTCGTAATTAATACTTTTTTCAGGAAGTGATCCTTCAGTAACTCCTGGAGGAGCAAATCCTTTATGTATTCCTCCATAAATTGATGTTTTCGAATTTAAAGAATAATTAAATCCTATTCCTGGCACGAATACTTGAATAGCGTTTTCCTTGAAGTTTAGGTCTATTCCTTGTCTATCTGGATCAGCTTTACCATAATCAACTTCCCTCAAATCAATTTTCTCATACCGTAGCCCAGGGGTAATGTCTAAATTATTGTATTTTAAATTGTATTGAATATGGGACGCAAGGGCATATGCTGATCTTACCCGATTACTTTCAGTACCTAATTCGCCCACAGTGGTTTGAAACATGACTCCGTCGTTCATTGAATATTGATCTTGATTCTGAAAACGGTCCATTTCATCTTGATGATAACGAATTCCTACTTGTATTTCGTGGTTTATTTGACCGGTTTTAAAATTCATGTTTAGGGCACTTTGAATTCCCTGTGCATAGTAGGATCTATTATTGCCTTTAACATAAAAAGATTCTCCGGAAACGGAGGAGGTTCCGGTCAACAAGTCATAATGTCTTTGATGGTTATCGGGTGATGAAAGAATGCTACTAATACCCACCTTATTGTTCAAGCTATCTCTTACAGAACTGAGTTTGTACCAATTTCTCTGGAAATTGTTTCTGTAAAATGTAGTAACCAAGTTCAATCCTTTTCTTGGCTTTATCTTATGCGTTAAAGAAAGCTGGTTTTGCGTTGAATTCATTACGTCCATCTGAGAACCTGCATACCTTCTGTATGGACTTATTTCGAAATCATTATCGGTCAGTCCTACATAGGTTTCATTAGAAGTTTCTTGACAGTAACCAAGCTTTATTAAAACAGATTGATTAATCCTTGCATCGGCCTTTGACGTAAATTGAAGCTTCGTGATAAAGTCATTTTTGTTGAATCCTGTGTTTCCTCCATTATCTAATTTTTTAAATCCATTGGAACCATAATTAAAAGATTCAACGAGGTATCCAAAGTTACCGTGCGTATTTCCAATATATCCATGAATATTTCTTCCCCAAAAGCTTCCGCCCGTTATATTTATTTTACCTGATAGATTTTGCGGTATGGGGGTGGAAATCAAGTTTAATGCTCCTCCAGTAGTAAATGGTCCATATTTTATTTGACTGCTTCCCTTTAGAACTTCTACCGCATACATTCTTCCAGTAGTAGGAAAATAATAAGCAGAGGGAGCGCAGTAGGGGGCAGGTGCCATTAAAATACCATCTTCCATTAAAGTAATCTTACTCGATCGCGAAACTCCCGAACCTCTCAAGCCAATATTTGGACGTAAACCATAACCATCTTCTTCTTGGATATTTACTCCAGGAATTGACTTTAAAACACAATGAATATCGGAGTAATTAAATTTTTCGATTTCAAGGGGGGATATATAATAAGCAGAACCTGGTAATTTTCGTATGCCTAATTCACCACCCGTCATAGATTCGGAACCAACAAAAACCTCTGGAAGCTGTGTTATATTTTCTTGTAGTTCATAAAAAAGGTCAACAATATCTTCTCCTTTTAATTGAATGGTATCTTCAATAGTCGTATACCCCGGTGCATGAATGTTTAAATAATAGATACCATTCGTTAGATTCTCGAATTTCACATAACCTTTATCATTCGCTGTCTTGTTTTGATTAAGATTCTTAATCGATACCTGACCATTTACACTTTTATTATTCGTAATAATAAATCCTGAAATAGAGTAATTATTTGTTTGGGAATACGCCATTGAAAAGAGGCAGATAAATAGTAATGCAATGCTATTTTTCACTTTATAAATTTTTTTACAAAATTGATAAAGATGTTCAGTTTACACAATACCTTTTTTATGGTATTTTAGAATGATTCTAAATAAAGTTCAAGAAGAATGCAATAGAAGAAACATAATTCAGCATATATAATTTAAAATGAGTAAATTGCAACACTCAAACTATCAAATGAACGACTTATTTATCACCGCATCTGCCACATCACCCCTTGTGCATTTTAAAAATAATGGGGATATTCAAATGTCTGGGAAAATCATCCTAGATCAGAATGCTGAGTTTTGGATGCAAATTAATCAATGGGTAGAAGAATTTAAATCGAATAAGCCATCTAAAACCATCGTAAATCTTCAAATTGATTATTTAAATTCTGCTTCTCTAAAGGAGTTAAATAAGTTTTTGATTTTGATTGCTTCAATAAGTAGCTCTGAATCTGACTTATACATTGGATGGCATTACAATGAGACAGATATTTATATGAGGGAGATCGGTTTTGAATTGTCCAAACAAAGTGGTTTCAAATTTCAAATGAAATTAGTTAAAGAATTCGTGTAATTTTGTTACCGAAATATGCGGCTAATAAAAAAAATACCTCACGAAAGGTTTTTAATTGAAATTCATCAATACAACCAAAAATACCTATTGAAAATAAGTCTTGATCAGTATGCTCAGACGTATAAAATTGATGAAAATCTGATAGATAATTTAAATTTTTTTGATAATCTTGTGAATTCGAAATTTTTGCATTCATGCCTAACGCGGTTTGTTTCCATGAGGAGTGATTTTATAAATGAATATAATAAGTATAAAAATGAATAAAATAGCATTTATTTTTCTCGTATCATTAATGGTGTCTTGCGGGGATTCTAATGAAAAACAAAAGGTAGTCGAGAAACCAGTGAACTTGGTATCACAAGATTCAACCGGCTTTATTATGGCTTTTTATTATAATGATAGTATCAAAACTGGATTTGAATATTATCGAAAAGCGGAAGCGAGTTTAACCGCAAAGCAAACTTCATATCAAAGTCAAATTCAAAGCAAAACTCAGAAATATCAAAATTATGTAACCAAGAAGCAAAAGGATATTCAGGCAGGCTTACTTTCTGAAAATGAAATGATGAAGGTTCAGCAAAGAGCAGGTGAAATGGAACAAGAGATTGTTCAATATCAACAAAGAGAAGGAGCTAAACTGGAGGGAGATATGATGAAGAAACTTGAAGAGATTAATAAAAAACTCGAAGCGTTTGGAAAGATGTTTTCTGAAAAGCACGGAATAGATATTCTAATGGGCTATTCATCGGGGCAGCAAATCAATTACATACACCCTAAAATGAATGTAAGCGGTTCCTTTATTGATTTTTTAAACTCGGAGCAAAAAAAGCTTGAAGAAGATTTATAGTTATGCTAATTGCTAAAAAAAAAGAGAAAGAGAATATTGCTGAATACATTTTATATCTTTTTCAGTTAGAGGATATTATCAGGTCATTTAAATTCGATCTGGATGATCTCATGGAAGTATTTGTTCTACCCAATTTGCCAGATCGTTCTTTTGAGGGACAATATCGAAATTGGTATAGGGAAATTATAAACGAAATGAAGGGTGCCAAGCTTGATAAAAAAGGACATATTGATCGGGTAATGGAAGTATTTCGAGAGTTGGTGTTTTTGCACAATACATTACTCACGATGGATAAAGAAAGTAAATACAAAACCCTTTGTGAAGCAGCATCTGGATATATTCCAGAATATAGATCTAAATCAGACTTGAAGGAAAATCATGATATAGAAGTGATATTACATGCCATGTATATGAAACTTCAACTGAGAATAAGAGGTAAGGAAATCACTGCTGAAACCGAAGTAGCATTTGACGCAATGAGAATGCAAATCGCATTCTTAGTTCGTGAATATCATAAAATGAAGTCGGGAGATTATAATTTTATTCAGAACTGATATAATTAGGAAAAACATCGATTTTCTCAAACCGATTGGAGGACTTGTTTTTTTTCATGATGACGTGATTCAATCCATTGCTCATTACGAGGTAATCAGCTTGAAGCTTTTTGTAATACAGTAATGACTGCTCAAATACTGTTTTAGTGATTTTAACATTTGGAGCTTTACACTCCATCAATAAAAAACAATCTTGATTGGTATTAAATACAGCCAAATCCCATCTTTTGTCTAGATCTCCATATTTGATTTTTTTTTCTACACTCATTAACCCCTGAGGATAGCTAAGTTCTTTAATAAAGAATGCAATAAAATGTTGTCTAACCCATTCTTCAGGAGTAAGAAGGATGGCTTTTTTACGAATTAAACAGTTTACATAAAGCCTTTCACCTTTCTGCTTAATCTGGAGTTCAGTTTTGGGAAGGTTTAACGCGACTATGGGATACATTATATTCCAGGAAGAATAAGGTTGATGTCCTTATAATTTAAATTGAAAACTTTACCAAGTACCTCATTGGTTAATATTCCTTTGTAGATGTATACGCCATTTCTAAAACCAGAATGAGATCGGATGAGATCAACAACTCCTCCTCGTTCACCCATTTCTAGAAGTAGTGGCGAAAATATGTTGGAAATGGCAAATGATGCCGTTCTCGAGACACGTGAGGCAATATTTGGAACGCAATAATGCATTACTCCATGTTTAACAAAGGTCGGGTCATCATGATTCGTAATTCTAGAGGTTTCAAAACACCCACCTTGGTCAATACTAACATCAACAATCACAGATCCGGATTTCATTTCTTGAATCATTAATTCTGTAACTACACAAGGTGTTTTTCCAACTGAAGATCTCAAGGCTCCAATGACAATGTCTGCTCTTCTTATGGCCTTTGCAAGAACTTTTGGTTGAATAATAGAGGTGTAGACGCGTTGTCCTATATCATTTTGTAATCGACGTAATTTTGAGAGGCGATTGTCAAAAACTTTTACAGAGGCTCCTAGGCCTAAAGCTGCTCTTGTCGCAAATTCACCGACAGTGCCAGCTCCTATAATAACTACCTCAGTGGGCTGAACCCCTGCTATACCTCCCAACATCATCCCTTTACCAGAAGAAAATGAAGAAATCAATTCACCTGCAATTAGTATGGATGTATTTCCTGCTATTTCTCCGACCGTTCGAACTACAGAGAAAACGCCTTCTTCGTCTTGAATATAATCCCAGGCAATGGCTGTGATTTTTTTCTTTATCAGTTTCGTTAAAACCTGTTTTGGTTGAATTGAAATTTGTAATGCAGAAATAAAGGTTTGATTTCCAGGCATTAAATCTACTTCATCGTCTGATGGGGGAGTTACCTTGAAAACAATATTACATTCATAAATTTCTTTGCGGCTTTTACAAATTTGCGCTCCGGCTTCACTGTAGTCGCTATCACTAAAGTTAGCACCTTCTCCGGCTTTTGATTCAACCTTGACCTCATGGCCATGCGCGACGAGTAAAGAAACGGTTTCGGGAACAAGCGCAACGCGACGCTCTTGAAAAGAGGTTTCTTTCGGTATGCCTATGAATAGACTGCCTTTTTTTCGTTCAACTTCCAGCATTTCTTCTTTGGGAAGAAAACTGCCTTTTTGAATTAATTTTTTGAGAAGTTCTGGATCAGTATTCATCAGCTATTTCTATAGTTCTAATATGATTTTCAGAAACATTAAGTCGCAACCAAATGGTATCTGATGGGAGAAAAGCACTTACTTTTTCTGGCCACTCTATAAAGATAGGATTTTTTTTGTTCAATAATTCTTCTAATCCGAGTTCAAATGCTTCTAGATCGTTCTTTATACGATAGCAATCAAGATGAAATAAATCAATTCCTTGATTCGATTGATATTCATTTATTATTGAATATGTTGGGGAACCTTGAAGTTGTTTCACGCCATGCATTAGAAGTATTTTTTGAATTAGAGTGGTTTTCCCAACACCCATTTCTCCATTAAAAGCATAGCATTTATGCTGGCTAAAAAAATCACGGTGTTCACTTATTACATGTTCTAAACAATCAATATCAGGAACCGCTATAATCATTATAATTTAATGCCTTTAAAATCGTCAACACTTTCATTGTTCCATACGGACAAGCCTATATGTAAACCGTCAAAAGAAGCAAAAGACTGAAAATTCATCCACTCACCCAGGTTTATATATTGGGATTTATCAATTGATATTTCCATGGGAAGGTGACGGTGCCCAAAAATAAAATAATCGTAGTGTTTCATCTTTAGTTTTTCTGCACAAAATTGATAGAGCCATTCATTTTCCTTTTTGCTAAAGGTTTCATCATTTTTACCTGTATATGATCGGCTTCTTTTTGAGAAAAAATTAGCAACTGATAATGATAAAGACGGATGAACCATTGAAAATAAAAATTGGCATATTTTATTTCTAAATACTTTTTTAATGAACTTGTATCCATAATCTCCTGGACCAAGACCATCTCCATGAGAAATATAAAAAGACTTGTCGTTGATCTTTATCTCAAGTTCATTTTCAATCATAATCACACCGAGCTCTTCTGTGAAATACTTTTTCATCCACATATCGTGATTACCAAGGAAAAAATAAACCTGAATCCCAGCATCAACCATATCGGCTATTTTGGCTTGAATTCTAACAAATCCTTTTGGAACTACTTTTCTATATTCATACCAGAAGTCAAAAATATCTCCAACAAGAAACAATATCTCTGCATCTTTTTGAATATGGTTTAACCAATCAATAATTTTTCTTTCTCTCTTTCTACTCTCATCGTTATTGGGTGCTCCCAAATGAAAGTCAGAGGCGAAATAGACTTTTTTATTGCTATTTAGTTCAATTAGTTTCAATGACCAAATATTTTTTCTAACTCTGCCTCTAGTGCTGGCCCTCTGAGATTCTTTTTAATGATTTCACCCTTTTTATTTAATAAAATAGTGAAGGGTACACTTCCCACTTGATACAAGCGGGATACTTTACTTTGCCATCCTCCTAAATCACTAACATGATTGGGCCAAGAAAGCTGATCTGCGGAAATAGCATCTTTCCATTTTTTCACGTCTTTGTCGAGAGAAACACTCATTACAGTGAAACCATCTTTTTTATATTTTTCATAAGTTTTTACCACATTTGGATTTTCACGTCGACAAGGACCACACCATGATGCCCAAAAATCGATTAAAACAACTTGGCCTCGAAGGTCAGAAAGTTTTATTTTTGATTTTCGATCAACTCCGAGTTCTTCAAAATCTGGTGCAACTTTTCCGATTGCTAAAGGCAAATCTGCTTCTTTCTTTTTTTTGTAAGCTTCGAACTGCTTGACATATTGTTTTACCGTTACACTATTTGGAAAAGATTTATTGATTTGATTTATTATGGTTTCATACGAATCCGTTTCTTGCTCCATATTTACTGATCCAAGTGCCATAATTAATGCCGCTGAATTTTGATTGGATCCAACGAAGGATTTAAGTTTATTTTGGAAATTATAATATTCTTTAGCCATATAATCATTAATCTCTTTTTCTTTTTCTTTATCCTTAGAAATTACAACCATTGCAGAATCATTTTTGGCTTGCCATTTTTTGACAGTTTTATCAAACTTATTCATGGCATTTGATTCTTCAGATCCTAAAATATTACAGAACTCGTTCAGTTTACGACCATCCCCATAAATTTTAATATCATTTTTTTCTCTAACTACTAAATGCAAATCAGAGGTGCCAATTTTTGCAATATAATAATCTTGATTTGGAAGTGTAGTACTGGTATTAAAGTTCCCTTTTTTATCCAAAATTATAGTATCATAATATTTGTATTCTCCTTTGTTAAAAAGCTGTGCAATAAAAAGGCTATCTGTAGGAGAATTAAAAATCGAACCTGACAAATTTAGTTCTGCTTTTTGCGCAGAAGCATTCAAAAAGAAAATAACAAAAAAGACATTTAATAATTTCATAATTAAGATTTAAATATTTGTTTGAGTTTATTCTCAAGTTCTTTTCCTCTGAGGTTTACTCCGATAATTTTACCTTCAGGATTGACTAAAACAGTATATGGAATACCTTGTATATTGAACATAGGAACAACAGGAGATTTCCATCCTTTTAAATCACTCACATGGTTAGGCCAGATAAGATTATCCATTTTTATGGCTTGCTTCCATTTCGTGTCATCTTCATCCAATGATACAGAATATACAGTGAAATTCTTTTTTCGATATTCTTTATACAATTTAACTACGTTTGGGTTTTCTCTTCTACAAGGACCACACCAAGATGCCCAAAAATCAACCAAAACATATTTTCCTTTTAAATCTGAAAGATTGAGAATTT
>CAJQPH010000127.1 GCA_905480165.1 uncultured Flavobacteriales bacterium | reverse complement strand
AATATACAGTGAAATTCTTTTTTCGATATTCTTTATACAATTTAACTACGTTTGGGTTTTCTCTTCTACAAGGACCACACCAAGATGCCCAAAAATCAACCAAAACATATTTTCCTTTTAAATCTGAAAGATTGAGAATTTCATTATTCGGGGTGTTTAGCGAAATCTCGGGTACATTATAAAAGGCATTGTTCTCCATGTATTTCCTGAGAAAAACAGTTTGCTTTTGGAAGTTCTTGGAAGGTTCACTTCCAGGATAGTTGGAATAAAAAGCATTGGCTACCTCAAAAAAGATTTGGATTCGAGCTTCATTATAGTCATTCTCATCATTCATAAGGTGCATTGAATGAATAATGTTAAAGGGGTTTATTACGTTTTCTTTCATGCGCTTAGAGGCATAAGATGAAAGGTTTTCTTTTGAAAGGGGAGAATTTAATATTTCTTGGTAGTTGTTTGCGTCTTCAGCCCAAGATACGCCTGAATAATTTGGTTTCGAAGTAAATTCCGCTACCGAGGTATTCAAGCTAAGCTGATCTCCATTATTCAATGTCAATTCTAGGGTATCTGATTCTTTTGAATTTAACTTTAATAGATAGTAACCAAGTCCAGGTACTTGAGTATTGAGTTTAAATGAGTCATTTTTATCAATTATTCCCTTTACAACTTGCACTTTTGTTCCTCTTGATTGAAGAAGAGGCGCCTCAAGAGAAATCTCTAAGCCTGCACCGTTTTTGATTTTCCCACTAATAACAACGTCGTTAACTATTTTCTCACGTTCAATGAATACATCTGTATCTATTGATTCTCCGCATGAAATTAAACCAATTAGAAAAGTAAAAATTTAATATTTCATAGTTAAATAGCATTTAGCTTTTCTCTCAATAGAGCATTGGCAACTTTTGGGTCAGCCTTCCCTCTAGAAACTTTCATGAGCTGTCCCATAAAGAAACCTACTAGCTGTTTTTCACCATTTTTATATCGTTCAACTTCTGAAGTATTACTTCTGATGACTTCGTCAATAAAGCCTGCGAGTTCTCCTTCGTTTGAAACTTGAATAATGTTAAGTCTTTCAGCAATTTCTTGTACAGATTCTTGTGATTTGAGCATTTCAGGAAATATTTTTTGAGATGCTGCTGTACTTGACACTTTACCGTCGTCAATAAGATTGATGAGCTCACTGATTTTGCGAGCAGGAATTGGAAAAGAATCAATTTGAACTCCATTTTCATTAAGATAGGATTTGACATCTCCCATAATCCAGTTGGCTGCTGATTTATAGTTCTTGTTGTGTGTGATAACCTCCTCGAAAAATAATGCGATTTCCTTACTGTCGGTTAAATTATTCGCGTCATAAGGTGTCAGTTTAAATTCTTGTACATACTTATCAAACAATTCCTTTGGTAAAGCAGGCATTTCTGAACGGATTTCGGCTATTTGTTTTTCATCAACAAATAAGGGTTGTAGGTCTGGCTCAGGAAAATATCGGTAATCATTGGCTGCTTCTTTGGAGCGCATGGCAATGGTTGAATTATCTAGAGCATCAAATCCACGTGTTTCTTGGCTTAAAGTGCCGCCAGCTTCTAAGACATCTATTTGACGAATAATTTCGTACTCAATGGCTTTTTGAACATTTCTTATTGAATTCATATTCTTGACTTCAACTTTTGTACCAAGCTTTTTTGCTCCCTTTATTCTAACTGAGATATTCGCATCACAACGCATAGATCCTTCTTCCATGTTTCCATCACAGATTTCTAAATACCTCACAAGCTTTCTCACCTCTGTGAGATATTGATACGCGTCTGCTGAGCTTCTTAAATCGGGTTCTGTTACAATTTCTAAAAGAGGAGTTCCTGCACGATTTAAATCTACAAGTGTATCATAGATGTCAACATCATGAATACTTTTTCCCGCATCTTCCTCCATGTGAATCCGAGTAATACCAATTCGATTTTCTTTAGCATCTTCAGATTTTAAATCAATAAATCCATTGGTGCAAATTGGAGTTTTGTCCTGCGTGATTTGATATCCTTTTGGTAAATCTGGGTAAAAATAATTTTTACGAGCAAAGAATTGGTAATCGGCAATTTCACAATTCATGGCAAGTCCAAGCTTAATAGCATATTCAACCGTTTTCTTATTCATTACCGGAAGGGTTCCCGGATGGCCAAGTGTAACAGGACTGATATTCGAATTCGGTGTCGAACCATATTCATTTACATCAGAAGAATACGCTTTGGAATTGGTCAAGAGTTGAGCATGAACCTCAAGGCCAATAACAGCCTCATATTTTTCTCTTACAGTATCGTTCATGTTATATGCGTGCAATTAATTCCCTCATAATAAGAGTCATTTTTGGCTCTTGTTTTGCAGCCACCTCTATTACATCTTGATGACTTACTTTTTGAATTTTTCCAGGAACACCTAAATCCGTGATGATTGAGATGGCAAAACAGGGTATGTTCATGTGGCGCGCAACAATAACTTCAGGAACTGTTGACATACCCACAGCGTCAGCACCAATATTAAAAACATATTTGTATTCTGCAGGTGTTTCAAGTGTTGGCCCCGTTAGTCCTGCATAGCAACCATAGGATACTTTGATGTCATTTTCTTTGGCAATATCTGAAGCTATTTCAATGAGTCTTGGGTCATAAGCTTCACTCATGTCAGGGAATCTTGTTCCCAATTCATCAATATTCTTTCCTATTAATGGATTGCTAGGAAAAAGGTTAATATGGTCATTTTGGATCATTATTTCTCCAATTTCAAAATCCGGATTAACACCTCCTGATGCATTGCTAACAAATAAATTCTCAATACCCATTATTTTCATTACGCGAACGGGAAAGGTAACCTCTTGAAGCGTGTAACCTTCATAATAGTGAAACCGACCTTGCATCGCCATGACTTTCTTTCCTCCGAGATCTCCAAATATCAGTTTTCCCGAATGGCCTTTAACAGTCGAGACCGGAAAATTAGGAATATCTTCATATGGTATTTCATCAACAATATTTATTTCGTTAACAAGACCACCTAGTCCGGTTCCTAGTATAATTCCAACAGATGGATTTATTGTAGTTTTAGATCTTATATAATCAGCTGATTCATTAAATTTCTCCAACATATTCTTTAATTAATGATGTAAATTCTTTTTCATTGTGAACGTTAATTGAAATAGGTTGGTAATACATCGGTAATTTATTTGTATCGATATACTCCTCGAATTCCAACATTCTAACCATATCTTTTTCTGTAGTTAGAATTATCGTATGTTCACTTGCAAAGCTATTAAATTTTTGATGGATATCCTTAATGTCATCCAAGGTATAACGATAATGGTCGGGGTAAGAAATCGTAGTCGTTTCATAAGTGTTTTGTATATGCGCAATTAAATTTTCGTTTTTCGCAATCCCTGTCACCAATAACACCCTACTAATTTCTCTGATTTTTTCGCCAAAACAAACAAACGCTTCATAGCTTATGGAGCTAAAGAAAAGTGGTTTATTGTATTCACTTAATTTATTTTTAATGTGCGTTATCTTATCTTGACTCATGCTCTCGGGGCATCGTGTAACGAGTATGCAAGAAGCGCGGTTGACATTTTTTTTGGGTTCTCTTAGCCTTCCGGCTGGCAGCAACATGTCATCAACAAATAAATCGTTAAAAGGAGTGGTAATGATTGAAAAATCGGTTATTACCTTTCGGTGTTGGTAGACATCGTCAAAAAGTAAAAACGCATTGGAATTGTTCTTTTTAACATCTACACTGCCTAACCATCTGTTTTTTGATACCAGTACATTTATCTTGTTTTTAAATCTTTTTTTGTACATCAATGGTTCGTCACCAACTTCATGGCTTAGGTGTGATTCTTTTACAAGAATATTTTGATTGGTCGATCTTTTATATCCTCGACTTAGGATATAAACGACTTGATTGTTTTCAATAAGCCATTGAGCAAGATATTGAGTAAGTGGTGTTTTTCCAGTGCCTCCCATTGATAAATTCCCGATACCAATACTTCTATTGATTTTATTGGATTCAATAACACCTAAATCATAGAGTTTATTTCTTATGAAAATCACTAATGAATAGATCCAAGAAAGGGGTAGCAAGAGGGATCTCATGCGGTAATTGCTTTCCTATTGAACGTGATAATCAGAAAATTCTTGCTCTTCAGCATAATAATAAACGCGAACTTGGGCTGTATCGTTCAAAAAATCAATTTTTCCAATTTCAAATCTATTCAATGAAAGTCCAGTTCTAACTTCAAGGTCTTTCTTCATTTCAGCCGCATTTTCTGGTTTTATCAAATCAATTCTTTCGTAGGTTATGGTTTTTCTTGTTTCGTGTTTCATTAACCAAACAAATTCAAGAATATAGGTGAGAATCACCATAAACACATTGATGAGACCCATTTCAGCAATACTCAACTTATTCGACGCCAGTGCATTTACCACACTCAGCCCAATAATTAGAAATAGGTAGGTCATCTCCTTGATTTCTATGGCATCCGTACGGTATCTAATTATACCGAAAATAGCGAAGAGACCCAGCCCCATACCGGTATCAATATCCAATTTTTTTAATCCAAAACAGAGAAAAAACGTTATGGTCCCAATTAAGTAATAGGTAAAAAGGTAATCCTTTCGTCTTGTCTTTTCATAATACAGAAAGCGAATCAAAATCGTGATAAACACCATATTAATCGCCAAACGCATAATGAGCAGGTAAAAATCTTCATCAAACCATTGTAAGGTCAATGGGTCTTCCATTTTCTTTTTTAGAATAAAGTTTATCAACATAATGTTTTCTTTAATTGTAATGTTTTCTTTTTAAAACGATTCGATTTGATTTGTTTTGATGAATAGAATTCCATAATCCCAAGACAATATTTGCTTACCCTAAGTGGACGAACCAATTGCTTCTTCATTGCATTATAGAAGGAATTTAATCTATTTATTTTTTCTTGTTTGAGTTCGCAAACAACAAGATTTGCCATTTCAATGGTTTGACCATCTTTTTTGTAAGATAAATTAAGGTCGAATGTTAATCTTTCAATATTTTCCTTGTGAACAAGCGTAATTCTCACGAATTTATTCTCAAGGCTAGGAATTAAATTCGAGTGATTTGGATAGAGTTGGGATAGGAATTCACGTTCATTTGAAGTGAAATCTTCACTCCAAGTATTGGATGGTATTCTTGATTTAACGGTTTGTCCTTTAAGTTTTTTTTGACCTCTAAAAAAGACAAATCATTGCTTTTGTATTTTCGAATTCGAATTTTCAATCTATTTGCTTTTCCTCTGTGATGATCCTTGTAAAAGATCAAGTCACTTTGATCGAAATAAAGACTTTCATATTCTGAAAACTTGTCGTTATTAACCTCTAGAATGTTATATTCATCTTTCAATTTAATAAAAACGTCTCTAAAATTCTTTTCTGATATGGCAAACTTTGTATCTACCCTCCTCATGAGTTTGACTTTATCCATTTCGTTCAACGAAACGGGGTTAAAAGCCCTTGTAATATCTTGAATTTCTGATAATAACATTAGTTCAAATGTACTCTATTTACTTATTTAAAAAAAGCCATTATTTCATTAATATTCATTAATTGTTAAATTGGGATAAAGAATTTTATTTTAATAAATTGAAACGTAAGTATACTTTAAAACCTGACACCTATTTTCAAATTACCAAAACCATAAAAATAAGTTATTTCAGATGTTTGGCCACCAAAGGAACTTGAGGTAAGTTTTCCGTATGCAGGACCTATGTCAAAACCAATAATAAAGGGGCTCTCTGAGAAGAAAGTGATTCCAAATGGCACGTAGGTAACAGTTCCCCCGCCGACATCTACCAGTGCGATACTATTGAGCTTGATTCCTGTATAAAATCTTGCCCCATTATCTGTTAAACCTTTGGGGTAAATGGTGAGTCCAGTACCTATTCCAATTAAACCCAAACCAAATTCAATTGCTAAGTTATTTCCGATAAATCTTTGATAGTTGATTCCTAGAATAGATGATGTTCCTCCAATGTTTCCTGAAAAAATATTTTTTTTCAAATCTCTTGTCGTATTATTTTGCGCTTGAGAAAATGAGTTGGTCAAAATGATAATTGCAACTAAAAAACAAGAGAACAGCTTCATGATTGAATTTATGAATTTGGTAAAGAAACCGTACAATATACGACTTTTAAAATATCAGGAATTACTTTTAAAATGGAGTTTGAGGTCATTTATAATCGTATTTTTATACGATGGAACCGAACGTCTTTAGTTGTTATACGTTTTGCTAATGAAAAAAATTACTAGAAACCGTCGCTTATGGTTTTTCTCCATTTTTGTTTTACTCTTGTTATCATCATGTGTTGAAGATAAAGAGCTAGATAATGCACATCTTAAATTTGATAATAAAAACATTTTTATCATGAATCTCAGCTTGGGATTCATCA
>CAJQPH010000126.1 GCA_905480165.1 uncultured Flavobacteriales bacterium | reverse complement strand
ATTTCTTTTGCCTTGAAATAAGCGTCATGACCATAAAAGTCATCTGCATTTATCAATAAAAAGGGTTCTGAGATGAATTTAGCACAAGACAAAACCGCGTGACCCGTTCCCCATGGCTTCTTTCTGTATTTGGGATAACTCGGGTCAAATTTGAATTGGTCTACATAATCGACTTTTATTTTGGAGGTTAAGTAACTCAATTTGATTTTTAACTCAGGTATACATTTGTGATTGGAAAGAACGACTACTTTTGAGCAACCATTTTTGATTGCGTCATGTATTGAATACTCCATCAATAGCTCTCCATTAGGTCCTATGCCATGGAGTTGTTTGGTCCCATTGAACCTGCTCCCTAGTCCTCCTGCTAATATGAGTAAGGTAAATGTCATTAAAACTCACTTGAAATGCCAAATACTGGCTTTCTTGATTTCCAAGAACCCTTTGTGAAATCTGGAATATCCTGAGGTTCACCATCATTTTCTATTGACTTTTCACTTAATGGTGTTATGGCGTACCAACTCGCAAGATCATAAACGTCCAACGGAAATTCTATATCTCTTTTAATACATTCAATAAAAGCGTTGTCCACAAAATAATCCATTCCGCCATGTCCCGAGTTTTCGGCAGCAGCGGCATTTTTCGCCCATAAGGGATGATCGTATTTCTTGAGCCATTCCTCCGTATTATCCCACTTATGAGAATGCTCCATTCTTTTCTCAAAATAAATATGCCCCTGAGAAGCTCCTCCCCAACCAAAATCTTGCCATATCCCTTCTGTGCCTTGAACCCGAAAACCAAGATTGTATGGTCTTTGAAGTGAGGTGTCATGAGTAAGCAATAAGGTTTCTCCATTGGCACATTGGATTTGCGTGGTTACCACATCACCTTGTTTAAACTTGATTTTTGCATTGGGATGATCGACACCTCCGTTTTCATGCTCTGCTACATACTTATTCAAACCCCTTGCTTTACTTGACATGGATTGCAGACGTACCATCCTATTACCTCGATTAAGGTCAAAAACGGATGAAAGTGGACCAATACCGTGAGTCGGATAAATTTCACCATTCCTATTCAGGTAATGGTTTGTTCTCCATTTTGCCTCACTGAAGCCTTTGTCTCCAAATTCAACTCCAGAATTGTAGGCAGATTTTCCATCATTAAACAATACACCCCTTAAATCGTGCTCATACCCTCCTTGACCATGAATCAATTCTCCGAACATTCCCGATTTAACCATATTTAAAATGGCCATAACATCACGTCGATAGCACACATTTTCCATCATCATTATGGGCACTTTGGTTTCTTCATACACTTTAACATATTCAAAGCAATCCTCTAGCTCCATGGCACCGCATACTTCCATAGCAACAATTTTACCTGCCTTCATGGATTCTGTACCATGCTTAAGATGCCACTCCCAAGGTGAGCTTACAAAAACAGCATCTATATCCGTTCTCGACAATAAATTCCTATAATCATAGTCACCATTACCATATTCATCCACTTTATTTCCTGTAGATTTTTCTATCATTTGTTGAGCTTTACTCAACATATACTTGTCAGGGTCTGCTATTGCTTTTATTTCTATATCGTTTCTCTTAAGCATTTCAGCTATGTGTGTTTGCCCGCGAAACCCAGTAGCAATAAATCCTAATCTCACTTTGGACTTTGTGTTGTTACCAAAAGAATACAAGGAATTGGGTAAAATCAATGCTCCCGCTGCTAATACAGAACTTCTTTGGACAAAATCTCTTCTATTCATAGTACTAATTTGAAAGAGAAAGATAGCTAAATTAAACGGTTTGAATTTATTGCCTTATTCTATTCGTTAACAGTAAACTGATTAAATGAGAATAAACACATTTGTTTTTATTATTCATACGCTTTTCTGTATCTTAGTAAAAGAATCTCTACTATTTTTTTTTAAATGCTAAAATACCTTTTCATTTCTTTTTTAATTGCTTTTGGTTATAACGCCAATACTCAAACCATTTTAGGGGATTTTGATATTGATCAAAGCGATGGGAAAGTATTACTAGCCTGGACCATTAAATCAGGGAGCGTATGTAATGGTATGCAAATATTCAGAAGTAAAGATTCTGTAGACTTTGTTCTTATTGAGGATATACAGGGTGTTTGTGGTGATCTTTCAAGTTCTGTTTCATACACATACACCGACCAAACCCCTATTTTAAATAATTACAATTACTACAAAATAAATTTTGGAGGACTAGAAGATTCAAATATATTGGGAATAGAAGTCATTAACATTTTAAGCAATAGTTATTTGTTAAAGCCGAACCCAGTAACGGGTGCATCTGATCTGTATTTTGAAAATGACAATCAAAGTGAAGTTGTACTTAAAGTTTTTGATGATTTCGGAGATGTAATTTATCTAGAAGAAACACAAGCCAATAAATTCACTTTAGACAGTACATCGTTCTCATCTGGGATGTATTATTTCTCGCTTGAAAACAAAACGACTAGAAATGTCATTAACGGGAAAGCTGTTATTCTAAATCAGTAAATCCAAAAGCTTTTTTTATCTTTAATTTTCTCCTACTAGTTTCTTAAATTAGCCAAATGACACATGGAACTCACAATGCCGTACCGGATTCTCGTAATGCCGATATTAAAATATGTATTAATGGATCGTTTTATAATAGAAATGAAGCTAAAATATCCGTTTTCGATAGTGGTTACCTTGTTGGTGATGGCGTTTGGGAAGGTATTCGATTGTACAAAGGGAAATTGGCATTTATAGAAGAGCATTTAGAACGTCTTTGGATTGCGGCTAAAGCAACAGGTATTTCCATTGGCCTAACAAAAAAGGAACTAACGGATCAGATTCATTCAACTCTGAATGTAAATAACATGCAGGACAATGTTCATGTTAGAGTTATGATTACGAGAGGGATTAAAAAGACGCCTTCTCAAGACCCTAGGCTGACCATATCAGGACCTAATATTGTCATTATTGCTGAACACAAGATAGCTTCAATAGATTCAAAGAACAAAGGCATCAAGCTTTTTACCAGCACTTTTCGAAGAGGAGCGCCTGATTATCTAGACCCAAAGCTAAACTGCCACAGTAAATTACATGAAGTTCAGGCACTTATTCAAGCCATTGAGGCTGGAGCTGATGAAGCGCTTATGCTAGACGTGAACGGATTTGTAAGTACATGTAATGCAACGAATTTCTTTATTGTAAAAAACAATGAAGTATGGACCTCTACTGGTGATTACTGTATGAATGGAATCACAAGAAATAAAGTGATTGAAGCATGCTCAAAAAACAATATTATTTGTCATCAAAAGAACTTCTCTCTTTATGATACTTACAGTGCTCAAGAATCATTTGTAACTGGAACTTTTGGCGGTCTTACTCCAGTAACTCACATTGATGGAAAACAAATTGGCGAGGGTAAGTTTGGACAAATGACTTCAAATTTGAGTGGTATTTATGAACTGTTGATTTCTGAAAATATCGATGAATAAAACAAAGCGTATTTTTCTTTGGTCAGGCCCTCGAAATATCTCTACCACGTTGATGTATTCATTTGCACAAAGAAAAGACACAAAAGTGTTTGATGAGCCCCTTTATGCACATTACTTGACAAGTACGAATGCCAAGGAATATCATCCCGATGCCGAATTCATTATTAGAAGCATGGAATGTAATGGTCAGGTTGTAGTAGATAAAATGCTTGATAACAATAGCGCTGAGTTGGTCTTTTTTAAAAACATGACACATCATCTACTTGATATAGATAAGTCATTTATGAAAAAAGGTTTGAATGTCATACTGACGAGAAGCCCCGAGGACATGCTGCCTTCTTTTCATAAAGTTATACCCAACCCTACTTTGAATGATGTTGGATACAAATCACATGTTAAATTACTTCATTACTTTGAAGAGAACAACATATCATATTTAGTCATGGATTCTAAAATGATCCTAGATAACCCCGAACATCAACTAAAGAGACTATGTAAGCATGCCAACATCCCTTTTGTTAATGCAATGCTTTCATGGCCAAAAGGTCCTCGAGTTGAAGATGGTGTATGGGCGAAGGATTGGTATCATAAAGTACACCAATCAAATGGATTCATGAAGTATAAAAAGAAAACTAAAGAATTCCCAAAAGAACTAAATACACTACTTGATGAATGCCTGGTGTATTATAAGCAGCTTAAGGATAAGATTTAACAAAGGATACCATCAATCTTCTGCCCCAGCGGACTCATCCAACAGCTTGTCATCTCCTTTAGAAGAGGCAGGCAGCTCCTCTACCCCTTTCAATTTAGAAAACATCATTCGTGTCCGTGTCCCGACCAATTGGTCTAATTCATTATTGGCTTCTGTGATTTTCTTTTGTGCTTTCTCAAGAACCCCTCCAAATTTTCCGAATTCAGTTTTAACCGCTCCCAAAATTTTCCAAAC
>CAJQPH010000125.1 GCA_905480165.1 uncultured Flavobacteriales bacterium | reverse complement strand
AAAAATTCAACACTAAAGTTACCAAAGGCGAAAATCAGAATTTAGAAATCACTTTTAAAGGAACAGATGATAATGGAAAAGCAGTTTTTGAGTTTAGAGAACAGTCGTCTAAATTTGATAGCACTATTAATTCATTTAAAGCTATTATTGAACAAAAGCATTTTATGAGGAATAATGTTGAAAAATATTCTTCTTTAACTCCAAGAGAAAAAGAAGTTCTCAAATTCCTTATTAAAGGATACACTAATAAGCAGATATCTGATAAAATACACGTTTCTCACCACACCATTCGGACTCATAGAAATCGAATTTGGAAAAAACTGGATATTACGCAAGTTGCAGAATGCTTGAGCTACCAATCCTTTTTTGTTTAACACTTTTAACTACGCCCTTAAGCGTATTTACGAGTTTAGCGCAATAAATCGTCGCCCATTTGCGTATACATTATATAAATAAAATTATGAAAAATGTACTAAAATTGACAAGTGTATTAATGTTTTCAGCTAGTTTCTTCCTTGCGAGTTGTTCAAAAGATAACATGAAACGAACAGAGGCTTTGGTGACAATGAGAAACTTCTCTCAAACTGATTTAGGGTCTGATCAACTTGAAGAAGGTGAAATTAAAAGTATATCTCATGAGGTATCGGATAATTGGAAATCAACCGTTTTTAAGATGGAGGAAGGGAGAATGGTTCCTTGCCATTGCGACATGGATGACTTCGAGATTACCCAAGTGTTCCTTAAACCACGAAAGTGGTCAGGAAAACATACCTTCTTGTATCAAGATGGTGTCACAACAGGTGAATCTCATGTATTTACGGGCGATGATGTTATTGGTATTGACATGAATTACAATGGCCAATATGTACGAATGAGTGATATTGATGTGTTTGGTCAATCACAAGGTAGTCAATATCAATATATAGATGAACTAGGTGTAGAAGTGTTTGCCAATGGAAATGCAGGAACTAATTCGGCTGTTTATCATTTTCCTATTGGGAGCACCGAAGCTGATCCGGGAAATTCTTTATCGGGAATGTGGATGAGAATTGTTCTAGACTTTAACTAAGAGCTTTAAATCAGGCACTATGTAGTTTTGATAATACTCCAACATTTATTCGAGATTAACTAACAACATATCTGCATTGTTAGCTAGCCCCCAAAACAAATATTAGACATTTGTTTTGGGGGCTATTTATGACCAATATAGCTTCGAGCAAGTTAAGTAATAAGCATGGAATCAAAAGTTTTATATATATCAGAAATCAGCAATAGATGTTATCAATATTGCTGTTTCGGGTAATCTAAAATACGTTGATATGCTTTATGTCTAAAAGGAAGAATAATGATTAGCCAAAAAAATAATAAAGGAAAATAACCAAAATCCCATAACAATGTGTATAGTGCATAGCACCCTGCGGGATGCTACGACACCATACACGGAACGTTATGCTGTTAAAATATATACTTATTCCAAAAATTAAAAAAAGGCATAAAAAAACCCCATCAAGTAGTTCATGGGGTTTTTTTGAGTGCATTGATCTACTTAAGTTTTGACGAATTTCTTAATCAAAACATGAGCAGTGTTTTCTAGCTTTAAAGTATATATACCAGATTTCCATTGGGAGATGTCTATTGTCATATTGCTTTTGACAGGTGCTTGATGAACTAAGTCGCCAAGTAGGTCATATACCCTAACATCTGTCTCATTTTGACTATCTATTTCTATCGTGATGAAATCCAACGCCGGATTGGGATAGACCTTAGCCTCAATACTTTGCTCAATGATACCGGCATTACTACCATTGAAGCACACAAAGCCATTTTCACCTACACCAAACGCATTGTTCAATCCATAAGAACCCACTGCAAGTACTTTTTCATCAATAAGCTCGTAGCTCCAAACGCCGTCAATTGAGCTATGCATATAATGATCATTAATGTCATTAGTTGCACTAGCATGTACAACTCCGTTGTTGGTTTGTTCAAAAGTAAACCACGAAGCATACATGATAAGATCCCCTTCAATAAGAACCTGAGACCAAGTCGCACCCGAATCGGTGGACTCAAAAAACGAATAAATCGACGGACCAAGATTATTCAGACCCCCATACATAATTGTATCATTAATAATGATCACATCCGTAAGGTTGTCTTCAGGTGAAAGTATAGGAGATGTAATTGAGGACCAGCTTTGACCCCCATCAGTTGTTCGCAAAAACTCACTACTACTCGTGGATGCGATACCCAAATCGCCATGCATTTTTATATCTTGAACGTACTCACCACTATTAAACAGCTCTGTCTCCACATCTTTCAAAGACCATTCACCATTGTTGAATTCTACAATCATTGGCCCCATAAAACATCCCCTTCCTCCTATGAAAAAGTGATTTTCATCCATAACCTCGATGGTGTTTTTATAACAAAAACCCGATAACTCAATCTCGGCAGATTCAATTATTTCGGTCCAATTCAATCCACCATCGATCGTCTTATATAAACTCCAACCAACGTCGTGACCAAAGGTTGTAAAACCAACCTCATCTGAAACGAATTCTAAATCAAGAAATCTCAAAGGATTAAATTCCGAGGAAGCTATACCTGCGTAATCTATATTCATCCAGGACTGACCCCCGTCTACTGTTTTTAGCAGAACACCATTGTCACCACCAATATAACCGACACCTGTTGTCCCATCAGGAAATTCGATGTCGTTTAAATTTTCAGAGGTAGGTACTATAACCTTATTCCATGTTTGTGTAAATCCTAGACTCCATATTGCAATGAAGACAAATATTAGTAAACTGTTTTTCATAATGTAAGTATTAAAGTTAAATACAAAGTTAAAGGGGATTGAAAGACCCTACCATGTACTTTTCTGCAGAAATCATGTATGATTTTGAAAATCACTTGGAGACATGCCCGTTTTGTTCTTGAAAAATTTCGAAAAATGACCTGGGTCCTCAAAATTCAAGGCATAGGCTGATTCCTTTATAGATATCCCTGTGCGCAGTAGCCTTTTTGCCTCCATTACGATTTGCCTATAAATGACCTCACTCACGCTTTTTCCTGAATTATGTTTTACCAAATCATTCAATGCGCGGTCGGTCAGGTTCATTTTTTCAGCGTAATCCTTTACTTTTTTGTAGACCTTGAAATTTGAATTTAGGAATCTTCGAAACTTTAAATAATCTGAATCAATAGGACTATCGATCTCACCAGCCTCCTCCATACAAGAAAGACAAAACAACTGCATTTCATTCACTAGGCGCAGTTGATCTAAGAGTGCTGAACGCTTATAGCTTTCATAAATATGTTTAATCCGTTCATTCAGTGGCTGCATCAAACGCTCATCAAAACGGAAAGTAGGGCTTAGCTCCTCGGCACTCATACATATGTGCTCAAATAAAAAGCTCTCAATAACACTCGGTGGATTCAATGCCGAGAGCTCAAAAAGGACTACATAGCCCTCTGAATCTAAGGCCCTATTCATCTGATGTACCTGTCCAGGAGCTACGATATGAACGGAATTGTCATGAATCTCAAATTCCTTAAAGTCAATACTATGGGTACCTCCACCACTTGTAAAATAAAAAAACTCAAAATAATCATGCCTGTGGGGCATTGTAAAATCATATTCATTAAGCTGTTCTAAATGATTGACTACAATTCCTTTTTTAATTGTTTTATCTGAACTATATGTTGGAATCATATCTGCAATTTACCTTTTTTGAATTAATCACGCTTTTAAAGTAGCATAAACGTGGATTGATTCGTCATCTATAACTTTAAAAGGCTTCCTTAAAACAAACATGCTATTTTAAGACCAATACGTTTTGGGAAATAGCCGATAATTAGGGCAAGCTAACAACAAATAAGCCTTTAGATAACTTCTCTAATATTTGATTATTAAACTCAGGAAATAAACGTATTACGTTTAGCTCCTCGTTATGTTTAATTAAATCTATGTTCATGAAAAAACATTTGATTTACGCCATATTTGCTTTAACGATATCATCTGGATATTCTCAGAGTTGCCAAGAATGGATGAATTATGTGAAATCCGAAAGTTATGGCACAAGTAACAATAGTGATGCAATTTCTAAAGTAACTTTTTATAATGTCTATATTGATTATCAGACTTACTATTTTGCAATAGTTTGTTTTAATAAGGAGTACTCATACGGCTGCAATGAATATATTTATTTAGTTGGTTCAAACACAAAAATGAATTATTCAATTAACTACTATGAAAGCGCTGGAAAAGCATTTTGGAATTACATACAACCTTACAATGAAAATTTAGGATGTGCGACCAACTTCAATTAAGAATAACCCAACATAACAAAACCTAAACTGCATTAAAACGCAGCTTAGCCAAACCGTTGACCAATACTTTTCTTAACTTTAACCCTCAAAATTAAGAGTGTGAAAAATTTCAAATTGCTTCTATTTATTAGTTTCTTATTTTTCTGCCTGTCCCAAACAAAGGCACAAAACAAAGACCTTCCAAAATACATGACCG
>CAJQPH010000124.1 GCA_905480165.1 uncultured Flavobacteriales bacterium | reverse complement strand
GTTGTATTTGAATAATATAAAAATCTTCGCATGCCGAATCTTTCATTATCTATCACGCCATCACCAAACCCTATTCCGTTGAGAGCCTCATTTTCATTAATTCCAAATGCGTTATCAATGCCATCATTGTCCTGGTAAGGTCCTTCAAAAAAATCGACACCAACGGCTGGCGGAGATGTACCGTAACCTAAATACCCACTGTTATCTCCGTCATAATTATCTCCATTATAATAATAAGCCAAACCTCTATTCACATCACAACCCACATAGTCATCGTAAGGATCTCCAAGGGCCCCATCGGTAAAAAATCCAAAATACGTATCAAATAATGTTTGAGTACCACGATTGATTAATTCATAGTTATAGAACGTCATGTTATTTACCTCATCATTTGAAGCAAAGGCAAAGGCTTGAGCCCTAATCTCCATTCCAATGGGTTCTGCTCCTGTTTCTGTGTGAATGTTTCCTTTATCATTCATGACCCACCAAAAATTAAGGTCCCCGTATAATGAAACCGTTCTATCTATAGTGCATTCTTTGGTTCTGTTGATATCATGCCATGGATAATCTCCATCTTCCCAATTGTAAGTTCCGTCCTCATTGTTGTCAAAGAAGGGAGCCAAATAATAATCTTGTCCTGCACTTACATCGCCATGTGCAGGCCAGTCTTTTATAATATCAGGAACCACATATCCTGGGAATAAAACACTTTGGGTATTGGTTCCATTTGAATTGTCTTCAATCCCTGCATCTCTCCAGGCAACGAATTCCCTAACCATGTCTTGGGTAGTTATGTAATGTTGATCGTAAGCTTCACATGTTTCGTAATTGGTCTCTGCATAAACCTTGGATAAAGGGCCTGTCCAATAATCTTGTCCGTTCCGATACCTAAGGGCCGCCAATTTCAACTGATTATTTACATCCGTTCCTCCAAGCCATAATGCCGCCGTAAACAAAGCCATGATTCCGGAGTTTTTAGGCACCTCGTATTGAGAATAATTCTGACCTGGAACTTGCCATAAGTTACCCGCTGTGTGAATCATTGCTCTAACATTATTAAGCTCCATGTAGGTTGTAGTCGAGGGAGGAGTACAACCTGCTCCTTTTTCAGAAAAAACGATAGGTTTTGCACCATCAACCATTTGCCCCATGGCTGCATATCCAAATCCAAAAAAGAAAATAAAAAACACCCTCATTAAAACGAAAATACAGAAATTAAAATGATCCGTTATTGATTTCTGGGGTAAAGGCATTTTTTATGTGTTCAATATCCTGATTTTCGTCGTTTAATATTATGGATATAATATCAAATCGACATTCATTATTTGGAAAGTGTCTGTTCATAATGGCGTCTGCAACTTTTATGATTTTATTTTGTTTTAACCGGCCAACTGATTCATATGGGTTTTTAATGGTGTCTGTTGATAAAGACTTTACCTCCACAAAAACGATGATTCCCTCAAGTTCACAAACCAAATCAATCTCATAACGCCCAAACCGTATGTTTTTAAAATGAATGATGTATTTTCTTTCCGTTAAATAACTTTCGGCAACTTTCTCAGCTCGCCTTCCTTTAAAATGCATTACAGATTGATTTTATCCCTCTACTAAATTTACATTTTTAATTCCATTCTTTATCGGGGTCGAAAAAGAATTAAAATTATCTTTAACGTAATCTTACATTATATCAAATGAAAAATGTTTTTATCAAAAATATTAAAGGATTGGTTCAAGCAGGTGAAGACCTGCCAAGCATCGTAAAAGGTGAGGCCTGTGAACGGATAAGCATCATTGAAAATGCATTTCTGGCCTTAGAAAATGGTTCAGAGGTAGTTGCTTACGGCCCAATGTCTGAATGGGAAGGGATAGATGACTGGCGTGATCTCGAGGTTATTGATGCTGACGGATGTTTCGTAATGCCCGCATTTTGCGACTCCCATACGCATACTGTTTTTGCAAAAACACGTGAGGAAGAATTTGTTGATCGAATTAGAGGGTTGAGCTATGAAGAAATTGCTCTTAAAGGTGGTGGGATATTAAATTCGGCAAGCAAATTACAACTTGCAACAGAAGACGAGCTGTACGATTCAGCAAAAAAAAGAATAGAACAAATGATGGCCGTTGGAACCGGCGCTATTGAAATTAAATCAGGTTATGGCCTATCAGTGGATAGTGAATTGAAAATTTTAAGAGTTGTAAAACGCCTTAAATCAAGTATGCCAATAGCCATAAAGTCAACCTTTCTAGGCGCTCATGCCTTTCCCGTTGAATTCAAGGAAAATCATGAAGGATATATAGACCTTATCATCAACGAAATGCTTCCTAAAATTGCAGAAGAAGGTCTTGCCGACTACGTTGATGTCTTTTGTGAACGAAATTATTTTTCTGTTGATGAAATGACAAGAATACTCATCGCTGGAAAAAAACATGGGCTTATTCCTAAAGTGCATGTAAATCAATTCTCATCAATAGGTGGGATTCAGGCCGCTATAGATCAAGAAGCTTTGAGTGTGGATCACCTAGAAGAGTTAAGTGATGAAGATGTTAATGCCCTAAAAAAAGGAAATTGTATCGCAACCTTTCTCCCTGGCTGTTCGCATTTTTTAAGTATCCCATTTGGAGATGTCAAAAGACTGATAAAAGAAAATGTTCCATTTGCCTTGGCCAGCGATTATAATCCAGGGTCTACTCCTTGTTTTAATCTACTTCAAATTTGGTCGCTCGCTTGTATAAAAATGAATTTAACTCCTCAGCAAGCATTCAACGGTTTAACCATTAATGGTGCAGCGGCAATGGGTTTATCTGATTCCCACGGAAAGATTACGATAGGCTCAAATTCGCCTATTATTTTAACTCATGAAATCCCCTCTTTCGAATATATTCCATACTCATTTGGGGAAAACGTGATTCAACGCGTTTTTATCAAAGAATAAACTTATTTAAATGAGATTCGTTCAAAAAATTGCGCAGTTTATAAAGGAAAAAGAGCTTGATTTGGGTGCCTTAACGATCATTGTGCCCTCTGACCGAGCCATTAATAAAATAAAACAAGAATTATCTAATCTCTATTCTATTCCTATTCTTTCCCCTCAAATCATCACCATTGACAGATGGATGAGGACTGAGGATAAATCAAAGATAGATCCGACACGACAATTAATCACCTTATACGAAATAAGCGCTCAACTCGCTCCTTTTAAAGACCAAAACTTTGAGGAGTTTTTGAGCTGGGGGAACACTCTCTTAAAGGATTTCGATGAAGTTGATCGATATCTTTTAGATGCAAAATCCGTCTTTAAAAACTTGAAGTCGATCAAAGAGCTAGAAACCTGGCAAATAGATGATGAGGAACTATCCTCTTCGCAGAAGAAGTTTAAAGAATTTTGGGGACATATTCCCGAACTATATACACGCTTTAATAAGCATCTTCAAAAAGATAAAAAAACTACTTCAGGAAGGGCTTACAGAGATTTTAATGACGTAATCATTGACGAAGCATCTCGTTTAACAGGAAATCACAAATTTATATTTGCTGGATTCAACGCACTTTCGATTTCAGAGCTCTCCGTCATGAAAAAACTAATTGACAAGAAATGTGCTTTTTTCTTAAGCGATGCAGATATTTTTTACACCCAGGACTCTATTCATGAAGCGGGAAGCTTTATCAAAAAAAATCATGAATTTTTGAATGTTGACTATTCCATCCCTTTACTGAAGTCTATCGATAATAAAAATATGAATATCACTATTGTTGAATGCTCTCAACAAATTGGTCAAGTGAAGGTTGCTGCAAATGAATTGAGTAAGCTGTCTATTGAAGAGCAAAACAATACCCTGGTTCTTTTATGCGATGAATCACTAATAAGCTCTGTAACTAAAAATATTCCTGCAAGTATTAATAAAACCAACGTAAGTCTTGGGCTTCCCATTACCCAAACTGCCATTAAATCCTGGGTTGACATTTTATTCCAAATTCAAGAAAACAAATTAAAGTTTGGTACGGAATCTATTTATTTTTATGACTTTCAGCGATTTATAAATCATTCCGTAACCCTAAGCTGCACTTCCATTCAGGAGATGTACCTTCTGGGGGATATTGAAAGAGATGCGATTAAAAAGAATAGGATTTTTCAATCTATAGAGGCGATCAAGATCTCTGATTTAATGTCCGAGGTTGCAGAGCTAACCTTCGAAAATTGGAACAAAGACTGGAAAAAAGCACTATCGAACATTCGCACATTAAATTCTGTGATTATCAAAAACATTTCGAAAGAAAATTCTTTTGAAAGAACCATTCTTCAAGTCTTTGATGAATCATTGGTGGAGCTTCAAAATATTATTGAAGAGGGGATTCCTGAAATGAACCAAAAAAGCTTTAAGCTTTTCTTCGATCAACATTGGTCTCAAAAAAATATTGCATTTAAAGGCGACCAAAAAGAAGGTGTTCAAGTAATGGGCTTATTAGAAACAAGGCTCCTCGACTTTAAACATATCATCGCTTTAGGAATGAATGAAGGAAAACTACCCGCTACAAATCAAATCAATTCATTCATTCCGATGGACCTGCGTGCGTCACTTGGCCTACCAACCACTAGAGAGAAGCAAGGTTTATTTGCCCATCATTTTTATCGCCTACTACATCATTGCGATACGCTTACGGCTACATACTCATCAAATAATGAGCAGCTTGGTCCCCAAGAAAAAAGCAGATATCTTTTACAGCTTGAATTGGAGCTTGAACGAATCAACAAAAACATAAACATTACAAATAAGTTTTATAATGTTCCTATTGAAAAGGCCTCTTCGGAAAATGCCCAAGTAATAAAGAAATCAGAGCTTATCATGGGGCGTATTGAAAAGCACTTTAATCGAGCGATTTCCGCTTCATCTATAAACACTTATTTAAGGTGTCCTTTGGATTTTTATTACCGTTATATAGCTGAATTAGGTGAGGAAAAATCGATTGAAGAAGATATCGAAAGTCAACAATTCGGTTCTCTAATACACAACACCTTAGAAAAACTGTTTGATAAGCATGCTTTGCTTGACTCTCTGGGAAATGAAAATATTCCAAAGCCGAAAGCTCTAGAAGAAAGTGATCTGAATCAGATGATGTTAGATTATAAGGAGCTCTTGTACACCGAGTTCCTCAACTACTTCGACAATGAGTCACAATTATTTCTAGAAGGTAAAAACCTTGTGAGTTATACCATTGCTCAAGACACGATCGAAAACACCATTAAGAAAGAGCTTGAGTTTTTAAAGAAACAATCAGAACCGTTTTATATCGTTCAAGTGGAGGCAAAAAAAGAAATAAGCCTCGATGTTCTTGTTTCTGGACAAAAAAAGACCATCCATTTCAAGGGGTACATAGATCGCATAGACAAAATAGGAGACGCGTATAGGGTAATAGACTACAAATCAGGAAAAGTCAAAGAGGCCGATGTCAAATTCAAATTAAAAGACAATGACTTGCTGGTTTCTTTTACCCATTGTAAACATGCTGTTCAGCTCGCTCTGTACTCTTTGTTTTTCAAGCACAGTTTTGGTGCTTACCCAAATGAAGCCATTATTTACTCACTTACCGATGTCTCTAAAATGGATCACAAACTCAGTTATGCGAACCACAACCTTACTGACATTTGTGAGCTCTTTGAAACTTTTATAGAAGAAGTGTTAAATGAGATTTTCGACGAATCTTCATCTGTAGAACACAATGAAAAATCCAAATATTGTAATTATTGCCAATAAAAAAACCTGAAAAGAATTTAAAAGTTAAAGTTCAAACTCTTTTCAGGTAATCTGCAAGTTAAATAAAACCAAATATGAACAATTAGATTGTCCGTATAGTTAAAAGACGAACATTCATTTAGAATGGTTGCCTTTCATCATTTATTTAATATAAAGCCTCCTTTATAACTGTTCTGTAGTCTTTAATTTCTTCTCTATTGATTTTGTGTTCAGCATCTTTCAGAAGAGATAATAGGTATAGTAAGTTCTCCTTGTCCTCTATTTCTAAGGGATATTCATTTCCCTCTTCGTCTTCTTCATATTGTGCTTGTACATTAAAGCTCTTCTTGTCTTCAATAAACTCGTAGGTCAACCTCAAGATCTTTACAACCAAGGGGTCTCCCTCTTCCAATGCGATTACACGAAGCTCTTTTAGATCTTCAATAAGTTTTGGAGCTGCTGCTCCCTTTTTCTCAACTTTTGCAAGAATACTATCTAGTTTTTCATTTGCAATTGGCGTCTTCATAAGCTACGTTTAAATGTTGCACAAATTTAACGAGAATCCTCGGAATAAAAAGAGAAAAATTAAAAACATTGAATTCAGACTTACTGAAATTGTATTCATACAATTTTGATAAAAAGAAATTCTAACTTTGCATGAATGGATTTTTTTCTAAAAGCATGTAGTATTGGCTTCCTATTAAGCGTCATGATGGGGCCTGTTTTCTTTATACTCATCGAAACAAGTATAAAACGGGGATTCCGAGCTGCCGTGGCATTTGATTTGGGAGTCTTATTTAGTGATGCTATTTATATTTTATTTGCCAAAATCTTTATTAATGAAGTCACTCTCATTGACACCACAGAAAACAAAGCCTTATTTGCCATCATCGGTGGTATTCTTTTTATTTTTTATGGTATCTATAACTTTTTTAAAAAATATCAAATCACTGAAGATCAAAAAATAGAACCTGTTGACCCCGAAACGAAGGATTATTTAAAGCTTTTTCTTAAGGGTTTTCTTCTGAATTTCGCCAATCCTTTAGTAATCTTTTACTGGTTTAGTGTAATCACGTTGGCAAATCAAAGTGTTGGGACAGAGGGAAGCGAATTAAAGCAGACTGTTTTTCTTTCGGTAATTCTTGTAACTTTTTTCCTTTTTGATCTTTTAAAAATATTAGGAGCAAAACAATTAAAACCTCTTATGACTCCTTATTTATTTAAACAAATGAATCGTTTAATCGGAATTGTTTTCTTTTTATTCGGATTGTTCTTAATCCTTCAAAATATAGACTTGAAGGCTTTATTAAATCAAGTTAGAATCTAATGTCTGTTCAATATATATCATTTCGCCCCCTTCCTTTTATTTTGTATTCTCTTTTGTGTTTTTCTTCTTTTTCTCAAAAAGTTAATCCAGACAACCAAACAGAAATAGTCCGCCTTTATTGGGATGCTCAAAAAAAACACTTAAGCTCCAAAGGGGCTTATTACAGTGATGGAATCTTAGGGGAAACCAAGGAAAAACATGGAAAGTGGAAGTTTTATGATTTTAAAGGTGTTTTAACAGAAGAACGAAGTTATTTTAGAGATCGGATACATGGTCGACAGCGTTCCTTTTATAAAAACAAAAGCCTAAAGACCGAAGCTTTTTTTATTTTTAATCTACCTGACAGCTCCTTTAAAGAATGGAATGAGGATGGATCCCTCAGTATTTCTGGAAACTATTTACTGGGAAGTCTTGATGGAAATTGGATCTCTTATTTTCAAGACGGTCATATTGAAAAAAGAAAATACATTTCAAATGATACGGTTTATTTAATGGAGCAATATGACGGTGATTCTCTGCATTCTCCTATCATTGAAAACGGAAATGGAGAGATTAAGAAATACTATATAAGTGGTAGGTTAAAAGAATTTTACACCTACACAAATGGCCTTAAAACAGGTCCATTCGAAGAAAGAATCGCGAATGGTATTATCACTGTGAGAGGACAGTTCATCAACGGTCTTAAAAATGGCCTATGGCATTTCTACTCTAAAACAGGAAAAATACAGGAGATTAATGATTATCATCTCGATACGCTTGACGGAATTTATCAAACTTATTTCCCAAGTGGAGAAAAGAAGACCATAGGGTCATATAATAAAGGCCAAAAACACGGCAAATGGATTTGGGCAACTGAGAATAAAAACTTTGAAATGACGGGGTCTTTTGTGAATGGTGAACAAGATGATGAATGGAATTATTATTTTTCATCTGGAGAATTGTCATACGTAGCGCACTTTAGCCTAGGGAAACGTTCAGGAGATTGGGTTTATTATTTTGTTGACGGAAGCATTTTTAAGAAAGGTTCATACAAAAAGGACTCTAAATCAGGATTGTGGACAACCAATTATGAAAACGGAAAAACATTAATGTCCGGAAAGTACCTTAATGGTTTAGAGCAGGGAGATTGGGTCAATTATTGGGATAATGGAGCAACCAAAAACGAGGCTTCTTTCAAGTCGGGAGAACTAGATGGAGAATGGAAATCATATAGTCCGGAAGGCGTTCTTTTATTAAGCGGTTTTTATAAAAATGGCTTAAAGGTTAAAGAGTGGAAATCTTATGATGGGAAGGGGCATTTATTAACATTGGAAAACTTTAAAGTCATCAAAGACAACCAAAAGACCTCAGAAATTGTTGTGCTGGGAAGAAGTACCCTCGTTTCTGTTTTGCACGGAAAATTCGAGGCTTATTCCGAACTTGATTATAGATTAAAAGCAAGTGGGAAGTACAAAAACGGAGAAAAGAATGGGACATTCATTGATTACTATCCTGGAGGAATGATCCCTACGATAGTAGCACAGTATAAAAAAGGGGAACTCAGTGGACTCTTTCAACAATTTAGCCGTCAAGGTGGGATTCGTCATCAAATACAATACGAAAATGGAGTGAAAAACGGGGGGTTTCTCATCTTTAATTCATCTGGAAAGGTCGTTGTTCGTAAAAAATTCGTCAATGGGGTTGAGGTACGTCAATAGGTTTATTCACCCGTAGTTATTTTGAAAGGAATTGTGTCAATTCAACGAAGTCATCAACCGATAATCTTTCAGGCCTTTCTCCTGTAAATCTTTGCGGCAGATCTATTCCATTTGTAATCGATTTCAATGAGTTTCTTAAGGTTTTTCTTCTTTGATTAAAGGCTGTTTTAACCACTTTTTTAAAAAACAGTTCATCACATTCCAATTTTACTCTTTTGTTTCTTTTACATCGAATAACTCCAGATTTAACCTTTGGAGGAGGATCAAAAACATCTTCATCAACAGTAAACAGATACTCAATATCATAAAATGCCTGCATAAAAACGCTTAATATTCCATACGCCTTTTTTCCTGGCCCTTGGCTAATACGCTCTGCCACTTCCTTTTGAAACATTCCAACAATTTCCGGTATAAGTTCCTTGTACTCTAAACACCTAAATAAAATTTGAGAAGAAATGTTATACGGGAAATTACCGACGACGCAATAGGGTTTATTATCAAAAAGCGTTGATGCATCATATTGTAAGAAATCGCCCTGAATAATCTGATCTGAGGACAAGTCTGGGTAATTCGAATTCAAATAGGCTATAGATTCATGATCAACTTCCATGGCATAGAAGTTTCCCTCTCTTTTTGAATTAAGGATATGCTTGGTGAGCGCTCCTGTTCCTGGCCCTATTTCAAGAATATTAAAGCAATCATTATGATTGGTAATGGATTGCTCAATTCTTAAGCAAATGGATTCATCTTTTAAAAAATGCTGTCCTAAATGTTTTTTAGGTTTAACCCTCATGAAAGAACTCCTTAATTATTTTTAATTCAGTTCTAAATGCAGCAAATTTCCCTTGAAATTTGGCGTTGTGTTCCTTTTGCAAGGCTTCTGAGTGATTTGATTTGTAATCGTTGAGACCCTCTTCAGTGTATGCGCTATACATTACAGCATATGTTTTTCCTCCTTTTTCTTCCCCGTCAATGAGGCGGCATATTTTACACTCTTTAAAGAAGCCTGTTTTGATGACATCCGGAATATGTATACTTCTCATCCAGTCCAACCATTCATCCTCACAGCTTTGATCTATGCTAATTGTAACGTTGTATAAAATCATAATCAAAAGTAATTTAAATTAAGGTGTTTCTAATTAAAAGACTCAAAATCGTTTGGTGTAAACTAAAAAAAGCATATTTTTGA
>CAJQPH010000123.1 GCA_905480165.1 uncultured Flavobacteriales bacterium | reverse complement strand
GTATAAATCTTGAGTAGGTAGGTTGTAGCTGTTTCCATCACCATATACAGGACCTACATACTGTCGGATTCCCTGAAATCCTGGACCGGCATTTCCTTCGAGACAAACCAAACATCCATAACCTCCTCCCTCTGCGCCAGTATATTCAACGTCAAAAACAGTTTCACTATTGTTCTCGCTGGCAACAGAAAACAGCTGAGAATAATCATTGATTAATGCATAAGCTCCGCTATTTATCACCTCATCAAAGGCAGTCGCTGCTTCCGAAAATTTATTTTGATACAAATAAACTTTACCCAACAAAGACTGCGCTGCTCCTTTACTTGCTCTTCCTTTGATCAAGGAGATTAAGTCCAAGTCAGAAATCGCGCTCGTTAAATCGGATTCGATTTGAGCGTATACGCCTGCTTTTGGAGTTCGTTCAATTTGGGTAACCTCTTCTGCACCTATTCTTTTGTCAATAACCAAGGGGACATCTCCAAAAAACTTAACCAACTCAAAATAATAAAACGCTCTTAAAAATTTGGCTTCGGCTATAATTTTGTCTTTTCCGGTAAAATCAATGTTGTCTTTATTCTCCATAATGAAGTTACAACGGGTAATTCCAGAATACATCCATCGCATTACACTGCGTAATTCATTATTAACTCCTCCATGCGTCATGTCATCAAGCTGATGCAGACCTTGACTATCATTAACACTTTCACCTCCCGCAATGGTATTGTCTGAAGCAATTTCACCAATCCAAACATTCATAAATGTACTTTGAAGCAAATCATAAGCCCCTGTTAGCGCCATTTCATAATCAGCAGGGGTTTGAAAATAATTTTCGGCATCCTGAGTAAATGGCGGATTTACATTTAAAAACTTTTCACAGCCTGTAAACATCATACAAGCGAAGACTGAAAGAATTAAAAAAGAATTTTTTACTGTTTTTTTCATCTTTTAAAATTTAATATTTACACCACCCATAATTGATTTGGCCTGAGGGTAAAAGCCATAATCTACACCGCTAGAAAGGGTTCCTCCTCCAATCTCTGGATCAAAACCATAGTAACGATTTAAGGTCAATAGGTTGTTTCCTGCTAAATAAACCCTGAAGGATTCGATTTTTAATTTTCGCATCCATTTCTTAGGGAAAGTATAACCAATTTGAACGTTTTTCAATCGAACAAATGAACCGTCTTCAACAAAGTAATCCGAAAACGAATTGTTTCTTGTTGCTCCCGTCGTTACTCGAGGATGCTCATTTGAGGTTCCCGGTCCAACCCATCTGTTAATAACATAGTCTAGCTGGTTGGCATATGGCTGCTGTCTTTCGTAGTTTCTAATGATTTCTTGACCAATAGCCGAGTAAATGTTTGCAGAAAAATCAATTCCTTTGAACCTAAAATTCATGTTGAATCCCATTACAAAATCTGGAATTGGTGAGCCTATGAAGGTTTTGTCGTCATCATCACCAAAACTAATTACACCATCACCATTCTGATCAATAAAAATCAAATCTCCTGGCTGTGCTCCATCTTGTGCAACAGTATGATTGTCAATTTCTTCTTGGGTTTGAAAAATTCCTGCTGTTTGGTATCCATGAAAATACCCGATGGCATATCCTTGTTCAAAACGCGTTGCATTATCACCACCAACACTAAATTGTGCTCCTGGCAGGTAATCAACTCCATCAGGAACACCGGTTACCTTATTGGTAATGGCGGAGAAATTGAAATTAATATTTGCCATTAAAGCACTTGTGAAACTTGTGTGATATCCGAGCTCTATTTCCAATCCTTTATTCGAAACATCACCCGCATTGATGATTGGTGAAGCGCCACCTGGCCCATATGAACCAAGAACAGCAGAAACGTCTGGTTGAAATAAAAGGTCATACGTATTTTTAATAAAGTAATTGGTCGTGAAGTCGACATGATTCCAGAAAGTCATGTCTAAACCTGCGTTAAACTGACGAGTGGTTTCCCATTTTAAATCAGGATTTGCAGCCCTGCCAAGTGCCGTTCCTATGGTGATCAAATCATCAAAAACATAAACTCCCTCTCCATTTAACAAAGCCCTGTATGCGAAGTTTGCTATCTGGTCATTACCTGATATACCATAGCTCAATCTCAATTTCATAAAATCAATAAACTCCACATCAAAAAAGGACTCTTCAGATATCAACCAAGCACCAGATATCGTTGGGAAAAATCCATAACGATTATTTGGTCCAAATTTACTCGAACCATCTCGTCTGATGATTCCCGATAAAATGTATTTGGAATCGTATATATATTCAGCTCTCAAAAACGCTGATAACAATCTTTCTTTAAATTCCCAGGAACCCACATTATTTAAATAACCTCCAGCCGCAGTATTTGCAGAAATATCGGCATATTCCCATGAATTATTCGGAATGTTAAAAGCTGTGCCATTGAGGTTCTCACCTTTTCTTTGAAATACAGACATACCAAGTGTTGCCTTTACCTTGTGAAGTTCTGCGAACGTCCTATCGTAATTAAAATAGCTTTCAAAAGTCAAATCTGTAAATGTTGACCTCGATTCATATACACTTGATCCTCTCTCTATAAATACGCTGTCTGCTATTTCTACAAGAGGGGATTCTAGCTCCGCATTTAGGGCTGTATTGGCATATTTACCAGGCCCATACCAAGCCAGTGGTGAGAAGGATTTACTTTCAACAGATGCATAGTTGTAATTGAATCGATTCGTAAATGTCAAATGTTCATTGAATTTGTAGACCAACTCTTCTTTCCCTACAAACTTGTCTGCTATGCTATAATTGTAGCTGTTTTCCATTTGAGCTATTGGGTTTATGATATCCGCAACCTCATCCAAATAGCTATAATTCCCATCTAAAGTCCGAATAGGCTCATTTGGAAACGCATTGATTGTATTGTACAAAACCGAACCAATTCCGTTTTCAGCAAGAGAAGAACGGTTGTCACTTGAAAAAAGAAACACTGAATTTAGGGTGAGCTTACTCGATAAATCTGTACTCAAATTTAAACGTGTATTGTAACGGGAAAAGTTAGACTTTGATCCTCCGACAATACCCTCTTGAGAAAAATAGGTTGCCCCTAAAGAGTATCTTGTATTTCCTGTTCCACCACTAATTGAAAGATTATAGCTTTCTACCGGTGCACTTTGAAAAACTGAATCCTGCCAATTGGTTCCCTCTCCCAAAGCAGTATTAGCGAAAGGCATGTCCTGTCCTCCAAAAGCAAACATCTCATTTTTGATTACCGCATATTCTTCGGCAGTTAAAAGGTTGAGTTTTTTGGCTGTCTGCTGAACGCCTCTGTAGGCATTAAATTCAATTCGCGGTTTGGAATTAAGCTTTCCTTTCTTGGTTTCAACAATGATGACACCGTTCGCTGCTCGAACTCCATAAATACCTGCCGTAGCATCTTTCAATACGTTAATAGATTCAATATCTGAAGGGTTCAAGGCATTAAGGCCATCGGAATCATATACTACACCATCTACCAAAATCAATGGGTCATTATCTCCAAAAGTCGAAAGCCCTCTGATTCGAATACTCGACGATCCTCCTGGAGAACCTGAATTGGTATTGATATTTACTCCAGAAATTTGACCCTGTAAGGCTTGGTCCATTCTAGATAAATTTAGTTTTTCAATGTTTTCA
>CAJQPH010000122.1 GCA_905480165.1 uncultured Flavobacteriales bacterium | reverse complement strand
GTTCCTCCTCCAAAAGAGACTTTTAATGCCTGCGGCAAACTCGTTCGGGCAGCTTGTGTAGTTCTCACATTGGTTTTCGTTGCTATTTTCATACCCATATTTCCAGCAAAGGCAGAAAACAAGGCTCCAAAAATAAAGGCAATTACAATCATCCAATGCGTAGAAGGAACAATCATTGATACAATCGCAAGGGCGATACTAACCACAATAACAAATATTGCCAAAAGCCGGTACTCCGCTTTTAAAAATGCCAAAGCCCCTTCATATATATGATCAGAAATCTCTTTCATTTTCCCATCACCTGCATCTTGTTTCATTACCCAAGACTTCTTTACCAACATATACAACAATCCAATAATGGCTGCTGCAATCGGCATATAAATAATCATTGATTCCATTTTATTTCATTTTTTAATAGGGGGCAAAAGTAGATGTTTATATCATTCTATGCAAGTACTAAGCACAAAAAAAGGAGAGCCTAACTCTCCTTTAAAAATGTTATCTAGTAATCTATTTAGAATATGTAGCTGAACATGTTCCAGAACCCCCAGTAATTGGAGTTGTATTCTGCCAAGTATAAGTTATGGTAAAGCTTAATCCGTTGCTATTCATTGTACCAAATCCTGAATAATTGATATCTCCAAGCCCTCCAGGAGCTCCATCTGATGCCGATGCGATTGTTATCGCATCACCATCGATTTGGCAAATGGCTGTTCCATATGAACCTGTAACACCACTTAAAAATTCAGTAATTAATATTTGCTCTTCGTTTCCTCCTGCAATAATATTAGGTGATCCATTTAATGCAAGTCCGGTTCCACCACCGCAATTGTCACTGACACTCCAATCTCCTAACCAAGAATCCTGATTCACAACTACGTTTACCGTACGAATAACAGTCGTTGTCCCATTATCATTCGTTGCTGTATATGTAATAGTGTAAACCCCAACTTCACTAGCATCAACCGTTGAATTATCCATAACCGTAACAATCGCACCATCTATATTGGCAGCAGTAGCTCCTGGATCTGCCCATTCCGTTGCGACACTAATCGTGGTGTCCGTAGCACCGATTAAAGTTATTACCGGTGTGTATACACAGGTGCCATCGTCTTTTTTGGCTTCATCATTATAATTTGCAGCACTTGAATCCAAACAACCCTTCTTTTTACAAGACTGGGTTCCAAACATCAAAACAGAAATAACAAATAAGTAGGTAAATTTTTTCATAGTATTTTTAAAATTATTTCCTCAAAAATAATTTAATTTTTGGAATACAAAAAACGGCACCTCACGATGCCGTTACAACCAAACGATTTGCTCTTAATCCTGTAAAACCTTCTTTTCTGTTTCAGGTTTCACAAGAGCCTCTTTAATTTTATGTTCTAGCTCCTCGGCAAGCTCAGGATTATCTAGTAGTAAATTTTTTATTGAATCACGTCCTTGTCCTAATCTTGTTTCACCATATGAAAACCAAGAACCGCTCTTCTTTAATATATTTAACTCGACACCTATATCAATGATTTCACCGATTTTAGAAATGCCTTTACCATACATCACATCGAACTCTGCCCTTCTAAATGGAGGAGCTACTTTGTTTTTAACAACTTTAACCTTTACTCTATTTCCTTTGATCTCATCACCATCCTTTATCTGAGTAGAGCGACGAATATCTATACGAACTGAAGAATAAAATTTTAATGCATTTCCGCCTGTCGTTGTTTCAGGATTACCAAACATGACCCCTATTTTTTCACGAAGCTGATTGATAAAAATACAACAACACCCCGCTTTATTTATTGATGCTGTCAGTTTCCTTAATGCTTTTGACATTAGTCGCGCTTGCAATCCCATTTGAGAATCACCCATTTCGCCTTCAATTTCAGCTCGAGGTGTAAGCGCTGCCACTGAGTCAACAACAATAAGATCAATTGCCCCTGAACGTATCAAGTTGTCTGCAATTTCCAATGCCTGCTCTCCGTTATCCGGTTGAGAAATTAACAGGTTGGCCACATCAACACCTAAATTTTGAGCATAAAACTGATCAAAAGCATGCTCTGCATCAATAAATGCAGCTATTCCTCCTTGTTTTTGAACTTCAGCAATTGCATGAATAGCTAAAGTAGTTTTACCTGAGGATTCTGGTCCGTATATTTCAACCACTCTGCCTTTGGGGTATCCTTGAATACCAAGAGCCATGTCCAATGTTAAAGATCCTGTAGGAATTACATCAACTTTTTCGACTGGAGCATCGCCTAATTTCATGACGGCGCCCTTACCATAGGCTTTGTCTAATTTTTCCATTGTAAGCTGTAAAGCTTTTAGTTTTTCAGTATTCACATCTTTTTTTGACATATCGTTTGTTTTTGTGAGCATTGCCCCTTGTTAATAATGAATCAAATGTACATTCACTACATCGTAAACAATTTACGACTTAATTTAAATTTAGTAATCCAAGCACTTCATTTGCATGATCCTTAGTCTTAGGCTTTTGAATTACATGAGTAATCAATCCCTCTTCATCCATAATAAATGAAACCCTGTGAATTCCTTCATACTCTCTACCCATGAATTTTTTCGGTCCCCAAACTCCAAACTTATTTATAAGCTCTTTCGATTCGTCAGACAACAAAGAAAAGGGTAAAGCAAATTTGGAGGCAAACTTGTCATGACTTTTTACACTATCGGCACTCACCCCCATAACCTTAATGCCATTTTTCGTCAAATCATCAAAACCATCGCGAAGGCTACATGCCTGAGCAGTGCATCCTGGCGTATTGTCTTTGGGATAAAAGTAAACCACCCATTTCGACCCGTTAAAATCGTTGGAAGAAACTTTGTTATCATTTTGGTCCAAACCTTCAAAACTTGGAGCCTTGTCTCCAACTTCTAGTAATTTCATAATGTTTATATTTTAATCTTTATTGTTGACGTATTTTTAATCAAATATAATTATAATTATTTAACGTCATTTAAAAAACATGAAAAAAACCAGAAAGTTTTAAGAAAATGAAGATTATTCTTCCGACAACTTCTCAAGGTCAGAAACCACCTGAAGTAATTGATCA